>JANMRU010000075.1:0-4215 GCA_031388585.1 Pseudanabaena sp. SOY_30_concoct_251
GTAATCTGGGGCAGAGTTAAGTCTGATCAGAGTGGAATCTACTATCCCATCAGTATTTGCGTCAAATACTTGAAAGAAAATGTTGTCAAGGAATACTCCATTGATTAGACCAATTTTATCGCCTTCCCCTGGATGAAAGTTGGTAATGACATCGGCAATAAATGGATCGGAAACTGGGTTGATTATTTCTGGCACGAGAGCGAATATATCCGCCGCGCCATCTCTGCCTGAGATCCAATCTTGAGCGCTAGTGATTGTGTATTGCAACTCAGAATTAGCAAATATCGGCGACTGAAATACAGTGAAAACACCAAGCGGATCGTTTGCCTGGTCGCTACCGAAAATATTTTGACTAATGGTAATTGTCTCTCCATTAGGTAAAGTTACTGCTGCACTACTCATACTTAGAGCGTCACTACTAGTTGCGATCGCGATGGTCGAACTTGAACCACTGCTGCCATTAATCTCAGATTGAACATACGAGAATGATTGCATCGCAAATATTTCCTTAGCTAGAGGTTTTAAGCTTGCTGGGACTTGGAGATATCGATTAATTGGAGGGAAGCAACGAAACTCCGACAGAAATTTATCCGAATTGCCATTACCTCCCTTCTCTTGTCAGATCTCTCAATAACTTGCCAATTTGAGAAAATCGAATTGAATGTTGGAATTTTTGTCAACTATACTGAACTTCCTGTGACATGGAGACTTGGCCTTCTTCTCCCTGATAGGTGGCATTCCCTGACGAAGTCCCCTCAACACTGTAGGTGCTGGTTGCCCTAGGATCGGGAGGCGTTGAAGTACCTCGTCTAAGGAAAGGAATGCGTTCAAAAAACCTTGATAGGTCAAGATTTGCTCCACCTGCGATTTCCCCACTTTTGGGGAATTCTAACTCAAAGACGCTAAGGTCGATAATTACAAATTGTGACATGCCCATACTCTCCTGAAAAATTAATGTTTCTGAAACCTCGTAAACAAATCCAATTCCGTAAGTTTCACCAATTCACAAACTTTAGATATGCTCAATCTTGGATAGAGAAATCTAAAGTTAGCGATCTCCCTGTTCCTTAAGATCGAGCATCTACGACGACTAAGTCAGTTAGCTAAATAGCATAGCCAAATCGCCACCAAACAGGGTGTCATTAATAGCGATGGCTTTAGCTTTAGCATCTCCTAAAACTGCTGTAGCGATCGCTAGGGATTGACCGTACTGAGTGGCAGTAACAACATTGTACTGAACGATAGGAGCTTGAAAAATATTCCCACCAACGATGTTGGCGCTTTTGGCAACTTCTACGAAATGGCTCAAATCGGAAATTATCATGGTATACCTCTTATTGATTCTATTTAAAAAGGCTAGCCCCTTCTAAGGGAAGGAACTAGCCTATATGTCAGTCTGTATAGATCTAACAAGCTCTTAGACTGTTAGGCGTCCAATTTATTGTTAGCATCGATATACAGGACATTGTAAGCTTCAGAATATGCAGTAGCATCGCCTCTAAATGCCTTAGCAACTGAGTAAGAATCAGCATATTGCTTGACATCAATATCGTTATTCTGCATGAAGGTTTGGTAGAAGTCACTGCCGCCAACAACATTGGTGGATTCAGCAGCTTCAAGATAGTTCAAGTTAGAAATAATCATTTTGGATCTCCTTCGAAATAGTAGTTTTGTTTGACACAACCTCAGTTGGTTGATATTAAAAAGATAGCTTACTGAATTAAGAGAGTGTTGCCAAATTGGCAGAGAATATTTATTAGTTTTGGGCGATAGATATTGTGTATTTAACTTGCATTATTTGGATTAATTTTATTGACAAATAAATGGTTCTATCTAGTTAGCAACCTATCATTAGAAAGCTTGTTTGACAGGAATTATAGGTTATTTTATCATCTATTTGTTGATACAAAATATGCATTTTCTGTAATACCTAATCAACTCAATTAAGTTCATCTCCGATCTATGGTTTGACAGAATGTACAGAGCAGTATCTACTAGGTAAAGATTGTCACATCTGCTCTTCTTTCCTGAGTATTTATATCATGTCTCATTTTAGATTTTTAAGATCTTCATTAAACTCTTTTTACTTTATTAGATCTTATCTCCTCCTAGACTTTGCCTTGCTGAGAGGTAAACATATTTTGTTCTGCTTTAGTATTCTTCTAACCTGCGAACTTGCTAGCTCAATCCCTGTTCTTTCTGCTAAATAGATTGCTAGCTTTTCTCCCGTCCATTGGGTGTATTCTTGCCCCAGTTCGCTTGGCTCTGCGTCAACAGCCTCTAACAATGCTTGTATATAGACTTCTGTTGCTTTGCGATAATTCCCTAATCTTCGCTTATCTCTCAAGCTATCAAGATTAGCTGGATCGCCATGCGTGCACCAGTATGCAACTGTTCTTATAGAACAGCCGATGAAGTTTGAAATTTGCTTGTAGGTTTTTCCTTCGTTCTTTAACAAGAGCATTAAAACTCGTTCGAGAAAATGGGAACTGTTATCGTCTTTTAATGCTTCCTGTAAACTTTTCTTTTGCTCATTAGTTAGAATGTTTTTTACAGTCATAGTTGAAAGTTTCCAATTTCAAAAACTTATCTCTTTATGCATCTTATAGGCTTGCAACTTGGCAACTTTTTAATTTGATTTTTATCTCTGTACCCTATACCAATTCCTTGAAATCAGGCTGTCTTGCTGTAAGAGCGAACAGCCGTTTGCTCCCTCTGAAGATCCATTGCGTTGTTTGGAGGATGAGTATATGTGCGATCGCGCGGTTTTACTGTTATGAAAAAGCAAAAGTTATCGGTCTCTCTAAACATTTGAGTAATTGCTTATTGCAACCGATAACTTATTTAAGTTTGCAGATTTAAGCTTGCAGATTAAAGTGCTAAGCCATGGTGAAGGTGAACGTTGTAGCATTACCGCCAATGGAAAGAGCAGCAGCACCAGCAGCAGCGGCACTCCCCAAAGTAAGCAGGTTAACGCTAAATCCATCCAGAGCATTTCCTGTAATGCTATAGCCTGCGAGCGACCTGGTGTCAGCGGCAGTGCTTAAAGCAATTGAAATGTTAGGGGTAAGATTTGGAGTGTTTATGCCACGGCCTTTTATGTTGCTTTCTTCAGAAATGGCCATTTCAAAAAAACTTAGATCGCCGATCTCAAATTGACTCATTTTTTCTCTCCTTTTAGTATAAGTGAGCATAGAAACTAGCAGAAAGCAGACTTGAAGATTTTCTCAAAAAGCCTGCGAAACAAAGTTATTACCGATCGCATGTAAGTTAAGCCCTAGAATTAACGCCTTCTCATAACTTGCCAGCCCCTATATTTGCGGCTAATTTGTAAAATGGCATAATGCTACTTAAAGCTTTGAATCTAGCTTTAGCAATTTCTACTTAAAGTACAGGATTTATAATAGAATCCAATTGACTGACAAAAAATGTATCAAGCATTCCAGATATCGTCTTGTCTTTTAACATAAAGGATATCAAGTCTTTATGTAGAACAAGGTTTTTGTGGATGTTGTAGAATCGAGTTTCAATTTGATTTATCAGTCAATCGGAGATAAAACTTTGTTAAGCTGAAGCTCCCACGGCTATTGTTTGAACACTAACTAGAGATTTCGAGAAGAGGCCAGCAACAACATCATTTTGAACTTGGGCTAGCGTCGAAGTTTGAAAGCCAATAGCTTGTTGTGCAACTAGTACTTGCGCTGAGGCCGTCGGTAGTGGAATACCAATAAAATTAAAATCAAATAAGAATGCACCGCCACTTACACTATCAGTATTTTCAGAAACAACTTCCAGATGATTCAAGTCAGAAATAATCATTTCGTTCTCCTTTTAATTGTTGTTGGGATTGTGAAGTATCCTTTCGCTTACATTTAAGAAGATAACTGGATTTAGAAATTAATGTTTGCCATTTTGGCAGAATGTTTTAATAGAAATGAGAAGAAAGGCTGCGTCGATAGAAATAGAGCAGACACATAGGTCTGCCCGTAGGGTTTATCGTTTCCATATCCAAGCGATTTGAGCCCTCAGGATTATCGATCGCGCAGTCATATAGAGCGATTAGAGATAACTAGCAACTTGAGCTATAGCGATCCTATCTGGATTGCAAAAAAGGATTCCGAAGGAATCCTTTTTTGCAAAGCCATTTCATTTTACAAATGATTTAGAATTGCTATAGTATAGCCAACGCCTAGATCGTATTGACAAATTTTAATT
>JANMRU010000080.1:0-4377 GCA_031388585.1 Pseudanabaena sp. SOY_30_concoct_251
AATTAGACTTTCTATGATTTTCAATGGTTTTGTAGCCTTGATAAATGCTCTTTAAAACATTCTTAAATAAATTTTGCTCTAAAATAATGTAAAGCTTCATGAGAATTTACACAGGTTCTAGTGTTGGGAGGTGAATGTTAATGTTGAGACATTATCTTGAAATTATTACAGAGGGATAATGCGGAAATTTGTCGCGTGAAAGAGTTCATGAAATTCTAGCTCAATCCCCGTACCAATTTTACTTATCTACCGAAGCTTATGAAATGTATCAATGTCTTAGCGGTGGAGCTTTGGAATTTGACAGATTTTATCTCAGCCCCTTTTACTATATTTGTTCACTTAAAGAAGCAATAAGTTCATACAAAAGACTTCATGAATTGGTTGAAGGCTTAGATCCGTGCCTGTTTCCTATTATCCCCATAAATGAAGATTTGCGTGGTATTCATACTACATTCATCATTGGATACGAACAACAGCAAGAAGTATCACCAGTTATGAGATGGCATGAAGTTGATGGAATTGAAGAAGAATCACCAAGCCTTACTGATTTTATGGAGAAGTGGATGCGAACTCTTTCCTGTATGTAGCTCTTCTTCTTAGTAATCTGGTTTAACTACCAATCCCATGTCTAACTAACGCATGCACCGGAACGGAGTTATACGCTATTGTTGATAATGCAAACTCAGTCCCCTCCGGTGATGCTATCCGTTAGGCGGCACACAAGAATCCCCGATCATGTCTCAACGTCTACAATTCCCAGATGCCCTGCCCGATCGGTGCGCCTTCGTGAACTCATCGAGGAAGACATTCCTGCTTGGTTCGAGCGAGCCACCGACATTGAGTCTGCTGACTTGGCCGGCGATCCCGTTCCAGGATCAATAGACTTGGGCATTCCCTGGCTTCAGCGACAACGGGATAAGTTCCGTCAGAAGGTTGCCCTTCGCTGGGCGATTGTGCCGATCGGTTCTACGGTCAGTGTCGGAACAGTTGGTCTGACTATCATGTCCGACAAGGAACACACCGCAGAGTTTGGTATCGTAATCGCACGCTCATATTGGAGCAAGGGCATTGGGACATCGGTCACAAACTTGATCAACAGCTACGCATTCACCATACTGGGCTTAACGCAGATTCAAGCTGAAGTTCTTCAACGCAACGCCGCGTCTATCCGCCTTCTAGAGAAGACAGGATTTCAACGGATGAGCACCATACCAGCCACATCCACAGAACCAGAAGAACTCTTCCTGTATGTTCTTTCGATGCCTGCCACCAGTGCCGCCTAACCATTCGCTCAACCGAACCCATTGCGGTGGGCCGGTTAGCTCAAACGTTATGCGGCTCGATTTATCGGTTGGGGCGGTAGCCTAAAGATTATCTGTTAGTGTTGATTGACTGGCAAAACCATATGATTTACCAGACTTACCAGTCTCGATCGCCCCTCTCACAGTGCATTAAATATTTATGGTATTGGGAAGGTAATAACTTACCCAAGTCGCGATCGCGCTTATTGCCGACTGGCTCAATGGAATTGGTGATCGACCTTCGCGACGACAAGATACCCCTCTTTGATCTTTACAGTCAGGCTAAGTGTGGTAGTACCAAAGGTGCGAGGATCTGCGGTGTCCATTCCGAAGGATTCATCATTGACAAAAATCAAACGACTTCCGTCATCGGCGTGCATTTTAAGCCGGGTGGAAATGCTGCGTTCTTTGCATTGCCTGCGGGGGAATTGCATAATCAAATCATTTCGCTGGAAGAACTATGGAAGGGGGATGCTACAGAACTACGCGATCGCTTGTTGAAAGAATCAACTATAGAAACTCGTTTTCTGAGATTGGAACAGTTTTTGTTGAGTATGATGCAGCCACCCGTTCGCGGAGCGTCTCCGAAGGAGAATCGACATCCAGTTGTTGATTTTGCATTGCGTGAGTTTGAGCGATCGCCCGTTTCTCCAGTGAGTACAGTGACAGATCAAATTGGGTTTAGCATCCGCCACTTTAATCAGCTATTTCGCGATCAAGTGGGACTAACCCCCAAACTATATTGCCGGGTGCGGCGATTACAGAAAGTTCTCAATCTACTCAATCGCAGAGCACAGATCGATTGGATGGATATCGCTTTTACCTGCGGCTACTTCGATCAGGCCCACCTTATCCACGATTTTCGGACATTTGCTGATTGCACACCCACTGAGTATATGACAAAGCGCGGCTTTCACCCCTGCCATGTAGAGCTACTGGGTTGAGGTCATTTTTTTACAATCCTTCAGTGTCCATGCTGCACCATAATAAAACGTGATTTTTTACAGTGCTAATTATGGGCAAAGTTGTCATCATTTACTTTTCTGGTACAGGAAATACGCATCAGATGGCTGAAGCGATCGCCGTTGGGGTTCGTAGTCAATCTGATACTAGCGTTGATTTACTGCGGATTGAAGGAGCGCAAATCAAAGAGGGACGTTGGTTCGACGAAAAGTTTATGGAAAGCCTCCAAATGGCTGATGCGATTATATTTGGCTCTCCCACCTATATGGGTGGAGCCGCTGCTCAGTTCAAGGCATTCGCTGATTTCACTAGCGAAACATGGTTTGGGGAATCTTGGAAAGATAAACTAGCGGGTGGATTTACTCATGGTGCTGCCCTCAGCGGTGACAAACTCAATACACTGATTTATTTCAGCATTCTAGCGGCTCAACATGGCATGGTGTGGGTAAATCCTGGAGAAATTGATTGCACAGTAAGAGGGACAACAGATGAAACAAATCGCCTTGGATCTTATTTGGGTGTGATGGGACAGACCTATTTAGACTTTGAGCGAAAAGAACCGCAACTTCATCCGGGCGATCGCCTAAGCTGCGAACACTTTGGACAGCACATCGCCAAATGGGTACATCGAATTAAATAGCTCATTCAAATCTTTAGCCATCATGTTAATCAAGCGCCAAGTTCTTGAGTTGATAGTAGACGGAACAGTCACTTTAGCCTTTCGCCGGTGGAAGCGTCCAACGGGTGCGACCTCAACCTAATACGACTAAAGAGAGATAGGGAAACCATATTGGTTAAGCTTATTCCAGAATTGACTCCAACGAGTCGGTGTTAAGACCAAAGTTCTTAAACTGAGTACCACAGCTGCACCAGTCTCTTTCCATCGCATCCCAGAACAGCACAAGCGTTGCTTAATAACGGTTTTACAGGCGGCTTCAGTGACACCAGACCCAATCGGATAGTGTCTATCGCGGTAATAAGCATAGTTCATTTGATGGAGATGGTTATGGAAATAGGTGACAGCCGCATTCAGGTTATCTTGAATGGCTTTGGGGTGTGCATGAGACTGGGAAAGCTTAAGCATCTGTTCGTAGAGTTGAGTGGCGGCCCCTGCGTCATGCTTGATTTGATGGCAACTCTCGGTAAGCCATTGCTTTTGCTGGGTTAAGTATTCAGGGTAAAGCGCAATGGCAACAGCACCGAGATAACCAGATGCATGATAGAAATCAAGAACCTGTTCGCTGGTATGACCTTTGAGAAATTGCCAATTTGAGGCAGCCCCATCCGCAATCCCGATATAGGTGGCTTGGGGATAACTGGCTTTGGTACGCTGGATTTCTCGCTCTAGACGCTCCAGAAACTGGGCTTTGCCATATTCTGGCGTTGCCCCAATATAAATCGTATGCTGTCGCTCTCCTTGATCGTCATAGAGACTGACCGTTCCCACCATTGCCTCTCTCCATCCTGCTTCACACAACAGCATACAGGTGCCATCTAAACCAATGGCAACGCTATTAATCTCAACATCTAGTTTGGGGGGCACATAGTTCCAACTTTCTTCCTTGGCTTCAATGATGCTGGCCACGGCTTCGCTGACTCGTTGAATGTAGGAGACTGCCACTGGACGGCTATGATTTTCCGCTAAGTCTCGTTGAACTTCGCGAGCTGAGCCATAAGCCAGTTTTGAGGACACCTGCTTTGCGAAAAATGGAGTTGAGGTGATGATAATTCTGGCTTCTCGCTCCAGAGGGCAGTAGGTTTTGCCTCCTCCTGAGCGTTGATAGACATGGCGATCAACCACAACCTCTCCATAAGGAGTTTGATACGCTTTGGGCTGCTCCCCTTTGGTACGCATCACCTCTCCTGCGATCTCTATGGCCGATCCATCTGTATCTAAATATTTCAGGGCTGCCTCAGTTGCCACACATCCCGCTTTATTTAGGCTTTGCTGGATGTTTTCTTCACTTGTCAACATTGAACGACTCAGCTCTATCGTTATTTCTATCTTTACTTGCGTCCCTTCGATACTAACCAATTGAACGCTCATGCTTGCTCCTTTTGCTCTTTAAACTCAGCATTATCTCTATCTGATTATTGTATCAAATTGAGGTCG
>JANMRU010000104.1:0-13936 GCA_031388585.1 Pseudanabaena sp. SOY_30_concoct_251
CTGTTTGTTTTAGTATTTGTTTTGGGGAGTAGGTTAGTCTTCTTGCAGGTTATTGAGGGCGATCGCAATCGCCAGCTCGCAGAGAACAATCGCATCCGCCTTGTGGCTAAAGCCCCAGAAAGGGGGCGCATCTTTGATCGCCACGATAAGATTATTGCCAGTAGCCGCCTCGCCCATGTGATTTATCTCTGGCCTGTTGCCCAGACCAAGGAAAAGTGGCCCGCCACAATTGCCAAGCTATCTGAAATTACCGGTATTAAGGCTAAGGATATCCAGCAAAAGTTAGAGCAAAAAGGATATAACTCACCCGATTTAGTCCGGGTTAGCGGCGCAATTAGCCCCAAACTCGTCACACGCATAGTCGAGCGCAGTTACGAATTACCAGGCGTGCAAGTCGAACCTCAAGCTGTACGTTACTACCCTAATGGCGATATCGCCGCTCATATTCTGGGCTATACAGGTGAGATTGCGGAATGGGAACTTGAGCAACTCAAACCCCAAGGCTATCGTTTGGGCGATGTGATTGGTAAGTCTGGAGTAGAGTCAGCTTTTGAGTCAAAGTTACGCGGCACCTGGGGGGGGCAACAGGTAGAGGTGGATGCATGGGGTAAAGTAATTCGAGTGTTAGGACAAAAGCCACCCAAAGCAGGCAGCTCAGTGCATTTGACAATTGACCTAGATCTACAAAAAACTGCTGAAGCTGCCCTGGGTAATGCTCAAGGTGCGATCGTTGCCATCAACCCAAATAATGGCGAGGTGTTGGCCATGGCAAGCCGCCCTAACTTCGATCCTAATGTTTTCTCGACAAAAATAACTGATGCTACCTGGAAGCGCCTCCAGGCAGAAGATCATCCGTTTGTAAACCGAGCTTTGCAGGGCTATCCCCCAGCGAGCACCTACAAAATCATCACAACTGCTGCTGGTCTAGAAACTAAGAAATTTGCGCCTGGCGATGTACTTTCTACATTTGCCTATCTTGAGGTTGGTGGCATCCAATTTTGGGATCATAATAATGCTGGCTTTGGCACGATTGGCTTTCCTGAAGCACTGGCCTTTAGTAGCGATACTTTCTTTTATCAAGTTGGAAGGAGGGTGGGGGTAGAACCACTCGCGGAATGGTCTCGCAAGTTTGGATACGGCTCTCGCACTGGTATAGAGCTAAAAGATGAAGAAGCTCCAGGTTTGGTACCCGACCCAGCCTGGAAGAAAAAGGTATTGAAAGATATCTGGTATGAGGGCAACACGATTAACATGTCGATTGGACAAGGAGATTTACAGGCAAGCCCATTACAGGTAGCGGTGATGACAGCAGTACCTGCCAATGGTGGTTTTCTGGTTAAACCACATCTCCTACTTGATGATGCAGACTCTAAAATATGGCGTAAGTCTCTTAATCTAAGCCCCAGTACGATTGATGTCATCCGTCAGGGATTAAGAGGAGTTGTGACATTTGGCACAGCCACAGCATTGAATATTGATAGCGTGGCGATCGCGGGTAAATCTGGAACCGCAGAAGATCCGCCGCGTCCTACACATACGTGGTTTGCTGGCTACGCACCTGCAGAAAAGCCAGAGATCTTAGTAGTATCATTTGGGGAAAACTCAGGTGGTGGTGGCGGTAGCAATCAAGGGCCAAAAGTAGTGAAGGTGATTCAGAAATATATGGAGTTAAAGCAGAAACCGAAGGGAGCAAAGCTCAAAAAATAGGTCGGGAAATTACTATTTTGCTGGCTTTAACCGAAGTTTAATAGCTTAACCCCGAAAGGTATTTCCATCAGGCCCTCTAAGAGCTAATATTGTTAATTAGCGGCGTTTTTAGCAATGCCGATGTTAAATTTTAAGGATTTCATGGACACACGTCCATCTAGTAATTGTAATTAGGTCTCGATGCCTGGTCTGAATCTCCCAGCGCATCGGGAGATTTAGGAGGCCAAATGCTCACACAGGAAGCTCGCACTTCGCTGTCGGATATTACCGACTGGAATCGGCTCAAACTAGAACTTAACAATATGCCTGCCGTTGATGTTGGAGACTACATCGATGAGCTTTCTCCTGAACAAAAAGCGATCGCTTTTCGCCTGCTGAATAAATCCAATGCTACGGATGTATTTGAGTATTTAACGCAACAATCGCGCGAAGAGTTGCTGGGTTCACTGCATGACATTCATGTGCAGCAAATTATTGAAGCAATGCGGCCTGACGATCGCGCTGAGTTATTTGACGAACTGCCGGCGGGAGTAGTCAAGCGCTTGCTCCAGCAACTCAGTCCTGAAGAAAGACATGCCACTGCCACAATCCTAGGCTATGAAGAGGGTACGGCTGGGCGCGTCATGACTACTGAATACGTGCGCCTGCGTCAGGGGCTGACCGTCGAAGAAGCGATCGGTAAAATTCGCCTCAATGACAAGGATAAAGAAACAATCTACTACGCCTACGTCACCGACGATAACCGCAAGCTGATGCAAATCGTGTCATTGCGCCAGCTTCTATTTTCGTTACCCAAAGCTTTAGTCAAAGATATTGCTAGCGATCGCGCGATCAAAGCCCGCACAGATATGCCTCAAGAGGAGGTAGCGCAAATCATGAAGCGCTACGATCTACTGGCATTACCAGTTGTAGATCGAGAAGAACGCCTAGTAGGTATCATCACGATTGATGATGTTGTTGATATTCTTGAAGAAGAAGCAACAGAAGATATCCAGAGGCTGGCAGGTGTAAGTGGTGATGAAGAAGCGCTGTCACCGCCGCTCACAACAATGAAAAAGCGGCTGCCTTGGCTGTTGGGCAATATTGTTTTGTATGTTGGGGCGGCTAGTGCGATCGCGCCATTCCAAACCACGATCGCACTCGTACCAGTTTTGGCTGTAATCATGCCGATTTTATCCAATACTAGCGGCAATGTTGGCATTCAAGCTTTATCAGTCACTGTGCGCGGATTAGGTGTGGGAGAGGTCACGCCTGAAGATACGTTAGCGATTTTGCGAAAGGAGGTGCTGGCAGGACTAGGAACCGCTTTAGCATTGGGAATCGCGATCGCAATTTTGTCATTGATCTGGTCTTCTGAAATCAATCGTTGGGTAGCACTAGTTGCAGGATTGGTGATGGCAGTAAATGTTCTGGTTGCAGCCTCACTAGGGACACTATTACCTATGGGGTTAAAACGGCTGAAATTAGATCCAGCCCTAATTAGCGGGCCTTTACTGACTACGATTTTGGATACCGTCGGATTTTTAACTTTCTTGAGTTTAATCTCAGTGTTTCTAAAGTTTTTTCGGGCACATTAGGTGCGCTCAAATTTTGCCTTTGCTCAAGTTTGAAGGAATTGCTAGTTTGTTATCCCCAGTCATCATCCCATTCTTCATCAAAATCATTAGCTTGAGTATCCTTTGGGGGATTTTTCGCAGACGAACTTGTGTCTTTCGGCTTACTTGATGCACTTGATGCTTTAGAAGAAGAGGCACGATATGAACTGTAGGAGCTGAAATTATCGCGATCGCCATTCTGTTTTGACGTAGATGGCATAGGTGGTTCAGACTCAATAACTTGCGTATTTTGCCAAGTAGTCATTGCGATCGCGCCTAAGCCGGCACTAAATACCAAAACTAATCCCAGCGGCAAGTTAATTGACTCAATTGCCAGAAACTTGATGGTAATTAAAAGCGTATTCTGCGTCGCAAAAATCGCCACGCCCATTAATAAAATCCACAGCAACGCATAAACAAAAACTCGAATCATAATTGCATTCTACCAATGCTAGACAAATAAAACCTGTGAGATAATATGCCCAGAGCAACTTTGAGGTAAAGACTATGACCTCCGCTACACCAGCCACAAAACCAGCCGTATTAACTTTACCTGACCACACCCAGTTACCCGAGTCAGACGGTACATTCGTGAAAAACTTCCAAGAACACCCTCAAAGCATTCTACTCACCGAATCAATTAAACCCGTTCTAGAGCAACTCCATCCCGATGGACAATATACGATCGGACAGGATTCGGGGATCTACTGGCGCTTGAGCGATCCACTGGAAAAGGGGGCAGAATCGCCTGACTGGTATTATGTCCCCAATGTGCCGCCCATGCTAAATGGCAAGTTTCGTCGTTCATACGTTTTATGGCAAGAGTATGTTGCACCGTTGATTGCGATTGAATTTGTTTCAGGTAATGGTAGCGAGGAAAGAGATCGAACGTCGCCATCGCAGGTCAAAAGTAGCAAAGTTGGCAAAGTTGGCAAGTTTTGGGTATACGAGCAAGCAATCCGCATACCTTACTATGCGATTTATGAGGTCGAAAAAGAGCAGGTTGAGGTATATCGCCTTCAAGACAATGCCTATCAAACGATCGCGGCAAACAATCGCGGTCATTATGCAATTCCGCCTATGGGTGTAGAGTTGGGCATTTGGCAGGGCATGTATCAGAATATGGCAGCGCCCTGGTTACGGTGGTGGGATGCCGAGGGGAATTTGCTGCTAGAAGGAGATGAACGTGCTGAACAGGAACGTCAACGCGCTGAGCAAGAGCGACAAGCAAGACTAGATGCTATTCCTCGTCTACTGGGGATGGGACTAGAAATCGAACAGATCGCAAATGCCCTAGGACTTGCGATCGCCGAGGTACAAGCGTTTGTTGGCTCAGGATTAAAGTAATGAATCCAGCTTATTTGTGTTCTGTATGTGCCTCGGTGAGGAAATGTCCAAACTCCTCTTGGAAATAATCTCCCAAAATTGCTTGACGCATGCGCTCGCTAAACCGCACCAGCTCAGTAATGTTATGAATTGAAATTAGCGTATAGGCGAGGACTTCCTGCGCTCGTAGCAAGTGGCCGAGATAAGCGCGGCTGAAGTTACTGCACGTATAACAGGGGCAACTAGAATCAATGGGAGTAAAATCTCGTCGATACCTAGCATTCTTGAGATTCCAGCGATCGCCACCCACAAGTACCGCACCATGTCTCGCCAAGCGCGTCGGAATTACGCAATCAAACAGATCCATACCTGCTGCCACTGCCTGCGCCATCTCTCGATGTGTGCCAATTCCCATCAAATATCTGGGTTTATGTGGTGGTAAAAGCGGTGTGATTGCTCGCACGATCTGGGCAATAAGTTCAGGTGGCTCGCCCACGCTGACCCCTCCGATCGCATAACCAGGCAGGTCAAAGGCAACTAACTCCCGAGCCGATTGCTGGCGCAAATCTAGATACGTGCCGCCTTGTACAATGCCGAATAGGGCTTGATCCTTGGGGCGATCGTGAGCTTGAATGCAGCGCTCTAGCCAACGTGTAGTGCGATCGCTAGCTTGAATAATTTCCTCTCGCGTTGAAGGATAGGGTGCGCATTCATCAAATGCCATAATCACATCCGCACCGAGTTGGTTCTGGATCTGAATCGACTTTTCGGGTGTGAGGTTAATCATTTGTCCATCGCGGGGCGATCGAAACGTCACACCCTCATCACTAATCGAACGAATTTCACTCAGACTAAACACCTGAAAGCCACCGGAGTCTGTCAACATCGGTTTTGGCCAGTTCATAAATTTATGCAGACCGCCCGCTTCTGCGATCAAATCTTCACCAGGCTGGATGTGCAAGTGGTAGGTATTAGCCAGAACCATTTCTGCTTTGCAGGCGTGCAGTTGATCGGGGGTCACGGTTTTGACGTTCGCCAGCGTACCTACAGGCATAAACCGAGGTGTATGTACGTCGCCATGTGGTGTATGAAAAGTGCCAGCCCTAGCTCCCGTTTTACTGCACTGAGCTTCAAGTTGAAATTCAAATGGGTTACCAGTTGGTTGGGCTGTTGGTTGGGCTGTCATTTCCACTGTTTCTAAGTTCATCAATACAACTAATCTTCGTACCTACCATAACGCGCAACTTCATCTGGGCGATCGCCCTTCTGGTTAACTAGCCACGCCCACATCTGATCGCCAAGCGAAAAATGCCACCACTCATTGGGATGGCGCTGAAATCCTGAGTAAGACATCACCGCATATAGTAACTCGCGATTGACATGAAATTGCTGTGTCTTCTGCGTATCACTCGTATCATCTGGCCTGAAATAATTCGGGAAGGATCGCGGCGATACTTCATCAATAGCTGAGCCCATGTTAACCTCTAGCTGATAATTATCTTGAAGCGTGACATCAACTGCAGCACCCGTACTGTGGGGCGGGGGAGTATTGCGATCGAGGCTGGGGATTGCCCAAAATTGCAACACTTTAGCCAAGATCTCCTCACTTTGTGTTGATGTTAGACTATCTACATTCCAGCCGCGTGCTTCTACCAATTGCCTAAAAGTCCGATCTACCATAAGCTTTTGTACGCTTAGGGGGCGATAAGCATCAAAAATTCTGATATGCCAATTTGGCTTTATACTTTGTAGGTATTTTTGTGATTCTTCCAGACACCGTAATACGCCCTCACGTAAGTAAAAGGGTGATAAATCGCCATATTCGGCCCCTAGTGACTGGTAAGGATGAGGGGTTGTCAGGGCAAATGTCGTAGGTATTGCTACCAAACTTTCTCCACATTCAGTGATAGAAATACTTAAATAAGGTTTAATTTCTGGGAACATATAGTAAGCGGATTTGCTCTAAGTGTGTATTTACAATTTTCTGAGTTGAAGCTAAAAATCGCTTTAACCTGGTAGTTGCTGGAAAAAATTAATGGTGAACAGAAATTTTCAACATTTATGTTGAGTTTTTGGAAGTTTAAAGTAAAATCTGAGCCAAAATGAATGTGAGGAGGGTAGGGTTATTATTGCAACTACACAAATAGGTGACGTGCAATCCGCACAACCAGATCAGGAGCAAGACACTTCTGTGTTGCACATTGTAGGAAATTCCAGGCTAAGTGGCCATGTTTCGATTAGTGGTGCCAAAAATTCAACCTTAGTGATCATGGCAGCTTCATTGCTGTCTTCTGATGGTTGCCGCATCACTAATGTGCCATCTTTGGCTGACGTACAGCGGATGATTGATATTCTGACTGCTCTTGGGATCAAGATCGATCGCCATGGGGACACGTTAGATGTTGATGCCAGTTCTATTGGTAGCTCCAGCGCGCCCTATGAGTTGGTGAGTCAGCTTAGAGCTAGCTTTTTTGCGATTGGGCCTTTGCTGGCTCGGTTGGGAGTAGCTCGCGTTCCCTTGCCCGGAGGATGTGCGATCGGTGCTAGACCCGTGGATTTGCACGTACGTGGCTTGCAGGCTCTGGGTGCAGATGTCCAGATCGAACATGGTATCGTCCAAGCCTATTCGAAACAGCCAGGTGGCAGATTGCGCGGCGCTAAGATCTACCTAGATTATCCTAGCGTTGGTGCGACTGAAACTTTAATGATGGCTGCTACTCTCGCCGATGGCGAGACTGTAATCGAAAATGCAGCTCAAGAGCCAGAAGTCGTCGATCTGGCTGCATTTTGCATTGCCATGGGAGCAAAAATTCAGGGAGCAGGTACTAAGACGATCTATATCCAAGGTGTAGAGCAGCTGCATTCTACGGAGTACTCGATTATTCCAGATCGCATTGAGGCGGGTACGTTTATGGTAGCTGCGGCGATTACCAAATCGATACTGGATATCTCACCTGTGGTTCCCGAGCATCTCACAGCCGTAATTGCTAAGCTGCAAGAAGTTGGAGCTAAAGTCAGTTACCAATCGCCTACTTGCTTGCGAGTCGAAGGTGGCGATGTGCATCGCGGTACTGACATTGAAACTCTACCCTATCCAGGGTTTCCCACGGATATGCAAGCCCAATTTATGGCTTTGCTAACCTTGAGTGAAGGCAATAGCGTTGTTAAAGAAACTGTATTTGAAAATCGTCTGCAACATGTTGCCGAGCTTTGCCGTATGGGGGCGAACATTCGCCTCAAGGGTAATGTTGCGATCGTAACGGGAGTGCCTATGCTTTCTGGAGCGCCGGTGACTGCCACAGACCTCAGAGCTTCTGCGGCTTTAGTGTTGGCTGGTTTAGCAGCTAAGGGTGAAACTAAGATTAAGGGATTACACCATCTCGATCGCGGCTACGATCGCATCGAGCATAAACTAAGAAAGTTAGGTGCGAACATCTACCGCACATCAGAAGCTGCGGTGCTGTGATGTACTGTGATGCGTTGCAAGTAGCATAGTAGGATGTTGGGTGCTTAGTATTTAGCTGATTCCGGCCTTAAAGCTTGCACAACAAAGCGTCCCATGTAAATCTATGCCTATCCACGCCAACTTTGACGCAACCTCTAGCCTTTGCGCGATCGCAATAGGCAGTAACCTTAGCAGTAATCTTGGAAACTCTGAAGAGATCGTCAAAGCTGCCTTAGCCTATCTCGACTCGATTCCCCGAGTTGAGATTGTCAAAATATCGCAGTGGTATCGCACTAAAGCAATTACCGACACGATTGCTAGATCGTTAGATCGGAGAATTATAGAGACAGAATCTACACAACCTCAAGAAGCTACAGAACAACCAGACTACATTAATGGCTGTGCGCTTTTGCGCACTAGCCTGACACCCAACAGTTTATTGTCAGTACTATTGGCCACCGAGGCTCGCTTTGGACGCGAACGCCGCGAACGATGGGGGGCAAGAACTCTGGACTTGGATTTATTGCTATATGAGGATTTCATTCTCGATACGCCAAGTCTGATCGTGCCTCACCCGTGCATGTGCGATCGCGCCTTTGTCTTATTGCCTTTAGCAGAGATCGCCCCTGATTGGATTCACCCGATTAATGGCTGCGCGATCGCGCTTCTTGCACTCGATCCACCCGATCTGCACATCTGCGCGCCCCAAAAGTTGCAATTAATGGATGTCGTAGAATGATCGTGAATTGTCGATCTTGCATATTATGGAATTTCTCGCAGCGCTCCTGACCAGTTTACTGGGACTAGCAGGTGCACCAGGAGCCGTAATCGATCTCGCTGCTACCGATCTGCTGCGCGGACAACTAGTTCGCGCCGATCGCCTAGAAGTAAGGGTCGAAAATACGCCTAACTTTCGCATCCTTCAAGGCAAAGTAGATCGGATTCGCATGGCTGGCAGGGGAATATACATTCTGCCTTTTTTGCGGATTGATAGCGTCGATCTCGAAACCGATCCGATTAGCATCGACCCCAACCAAGTTCAATCTGGCGAGCTAAAACTACTACAGCCATTACAAGCTGCGGTCAGAGTGGTATTGAAATCTGACGATCTAAATCTGGCACTGCGTTCGCCAACTATTTCTAAATCGTTTAAGGGCATAAAAGCCGATCTCTCATCCATTACCAACGGCGCTAGGGCTGAAGAGTTTGACCTTGTCGATCCCGAAATTACTTTCCTCGATCGCAATCGCGTTCGTCTTAAGGCAACCGTACAACCAATTACTAAAGATGCTGGAGCGCCAAAGTTAGAGACATTAGTAGTGGCGATCGAAACCGGACTAAATGTGGTTGGTGGTACGAGGCTAGAGCTAACTGAGCCTAAAGCTATCTTTAAAGGTGTAGATGTGCCGAAGCAAATTACAAATGCCTTTGTCTTGACCTTGAATAAGTTGCTCGATCTACGTCAGCTAGAAGCAAGCGGTATCACGGCTCGCGTCCTCAAATTTGAGGTGGAGCAAGGGAAGATGCAAGTGATTGGGTTTGCACGCCTGGAGGCTGCCAAGTAATTTGGTCTACCTCAGGTAATTACTACCTAAAGTTAAGCTTGTGACCTGATCGAAAGGAACCATCCATATTTTATTTTGATAGATCCGCCAGATCGCACTCAAAAAGTAGTAGTTGTGCTGGCAAATTACGTGCACGTGGGGAACTGCTGAATACTTAGAGCAAAGCCTCAAGAAATCCAGACTGCGGATCAAGTGTCCGTGCAAGAAAATTGCCATTTCCTCACTGCAGTTCTGGCGGTACATTGTTACAGGTTGGGGTGCGCCCGAACCTCGTAATTCGTATAAAAGATTGGTTTTACCTTTAAAATCAAGTTTACGTGACTTAATACTCCAACCGCAGAGCACACCAAACCCTAAAACTGCCATACCTAGGTCAATATCAAAATCACGCATCTGCGACTTCTTATTGATAGGGCTATCTTTAGGTGCGTTGCAACCTACCCACTTGTGAAATTGTGCAAGTGCATCATCACTAATATCTATAGTTGTTGAATATGGTGTTGTCATAGCGGCTTTGGCTTGTTCAACGTCAGCCTAGATAGAGGTTCCCCCACTCTGTAATGACTGTTTGACATTATTTCCGTGGCGTTAAATTTTAGTTCTAAGTTGGTAGAGTCGATTTAGTTTACATCTTGCGATCGATGCTTCAGTAAACGTGAGGTAAATATCACTGAACTCTATGCCTAAATGTTTCCCCCAATTTAGAACAATTCAATCATACCTACAGCACTTTACTTTAGGTATTTTTTATACCCAGAATTTTTTTGTAGAGATGTTTAGCGCATTGACACACAAAGGATATAGGAATCCTATATAAATTTTAGGTTGGGGGTGAGGGAGTTGCGCTCCCATGAATGGGTTCTGCCCCTTTACCCCTAAATAAGCCAAAGCTGATTGCGGTAGATAGTAGATTGTTTCAGTAAGTAAGAGCATGTTAACTTTGACTAAAGCTAACTTCTCGATCTGCATAAATATATGACTTTATCTGCCAGTATTGGCGTTATCGGTGGCAGCGGCCTTTACAACATGGCGGCACTGACTGATGTTCAAGAAGTCAAAATCGATACCCCTTTTGGTAGCCCTTCTGACGTATTGATTGTTGGTAATCTGTCAAATATACCCGTTGCTTTCTTAGCACGACATGGGCGATCGCATCATTTGCTACCTTCAGAAGTCCCTTATCGTGCCAATATCTATGCAATGAAAAGTTTGGGTGTGCAATACATAATTTCTGCATCTGCGGTGGGGTCTTTACAGGAGTATGCCAAGCCTCTTGATATGGTTATTCCCGATCAGTTTATCGATCGCACTAAAGACAGAACTTCCACTTTTTTTGGAAATGGAGTAGTCGCACATATTGCCTTTGCCGATCCAGTTTGTCATGCGCTGGCAAATCTGCTGGCTAGCGCTGCCGAAAGTATCGATCTTGGTGAGAATAATAAGGTGCACCGAGGGGGAGCGTATTTGTGTATGGAAGGACCTGCCTTTTCCACTAAAGCAGAGTCATTTCTATATCGCAGCTGGGGTGCGAAGGTAATTGGGATGACTAACCTGACAGAAGCAAAACTGGCAAGAGAAGCAGAAATTGCTTACGCTACTTTAGCCCTAGTCACAGATTTTGACTGTTGGCACGAGCATCATGAACATGTGAATGTCAGTATGGTAATTGAGAACCTGAAACGCAATGCCAGTAATGCTCAAAAGGTAATCCAAGCTGCCGTGCAGAGAATCAACGATCGTCCCCCCCATTCCGAAGCGCATACAGCCCTCCAGTTCGCAATTATGACGGACTTAAGCAATGTCACCCCCGAGAAACTAAGTCAGCTTGGTGTAATTATCAAGAAATATCTCTAGACTATTTCTAACTACCCAGTTTCAACCTATAGCAATCCTAGATGAAATGGAAGTTAGATGTTTAGGCGTGAAACCCTAAACCCCTAAACGAATAAAACTGATTGCTATATCTCAAACCTAACAATCAAAAATTAATTCCAGAATGTCACAACTTAATCCAAATCCCAGCTATAGTCTCACGATCAGAGTGCAGTTACCAAATCGAGCTGGAATGCTTTCTTCGGCGATTAGGGCTTTAGCTGATGCGGGGGGGAATCTGGGGCAGATTGACCTGATTCAGCGAACGCACAAAATTTCCGTTAGAGATATTACTGTTGATGCTTCCAGCAGTGAACATGCAGAACAATTGGTAGAAGTAGTTAAGGCTTTACCCGAAGTTCGTTTTTTAGACGTTCACGATCGCACCTTCAATCTTCATCGCGGTGGCAAGATTAGTATTCAATCTAAAATCCCAGTCAAAGGTCAGGACGATTTGTCAATGGTATACACACCTGGTGTGGGAAGGGTTTGTAACGCGATCGCTGAAGATAAGAGCAAAGCGTATGACTTTACGATTAAATGCAATACGATCGCTGTGGTGACTGATGGCAGCGCGGTGTTGGGTTTGGGTAATATCGGCCCCGAAGCTGCTATGCCCGTAATGGAAGGTAAAGCGATGTTATTCAAGGAATTTGCGGGATTGGATGCCTTTCCCATCTGCTTGGCGACGCAAAATGTAGATGAGATTGTGCAAACCGTCAAATTCCTCGCTCCCACATTTGGCGGGGTGAATTTAGAGGATATCAGCGCTCCGCGTTGCTTTGAAATTGAGAAACGTCTGAAAGCCGAACTCGACATTCCTGTATTTCATGACGATCAGCACGGAACTGCGATCGTGGTGGTGGCGGCGATGCTGAATGCGCTCAAGGTTGTCGGCAAGTCTATCAGTCTGGTGCGAATTGTGATGAATGGAGCTGGTGCTTCGGGGATTGCTGTTGCTAGATTACTACGCAAAGCTGGAGCCGCGACAATATTGATGTGTGACTCTCAGGGTTGCATTAATGAAAATCGCCCAGACTTAACACCTGAGAAGCTGGAGTTTGCCCGCCCCGAATCTGGTAGTTTGGCCAATGTAATCAAAGGTGCAGATGTATTTGTGGGTTTGAGTGTTGCTGGAGCGCTGACCCCAGAAATGGTGAGAACTATGGCTCCAAATCGCATTGTGTTTGCGATGGCAAATCCCACACCAGAAATTCAGCCCGAACTGGTAGAGAATGATGTGGCAGTTATTGCCACAGGTCGCAGTGATTATGCCAACCAGATTAATAATGTGTTGGCATTCCCAGGCATATTTCGTGGCGCTCTTGATGCCAGAGTCAAGCAAATCACGACCGAAATGCACTTAGGGGCGGCAAGCGCGATCGCATCTCTAGTCAGCAGTACCGAACTCGCACCTGATTTTATTATCCCATCAGTATTCGATCCGAGAGTGTCTAAAGCAGTTTCTGCGGCTGTTTTGCTTGCGGCAAGGCAGCAAGGCGTAGCACATTCTTGAAAATCGTGATAGGTCTGCGCAAGAAACTTTAGTCGTGTGCTTCAGATCCTCTCAGTCTGGCATCAAACATTGACAGAATTAGCTCGGATTGTGTAGTAGGCGATTGGATTTTAGCGATCGCCTCTAGCGACTTTTCAGGTTGTTCAGACTGTTCATATATTGCCGCCAATTGACTCCACTGCTCGTCCTGTTGCTTTGAAGTTAGCTGAGGTATAAGCGTCTGTAACCGATTACGTAATGGTGAGGTTTGAGGACTAGCTTGGAAGTTCTTGTATTTAGGCAGTTGCCTCATAATTAGTTGAGTTTGGAAATATGGATCTTTAAAATCTTTGAGGTTATCCAAAATACTCATAAAACCCTCAACAGACAGCGCATTACGGTTGACATCCATTGCCAAACTAATGGCGGTTTTAGCTTGGTTGGCAGGTAGCGATCGCGAATAAGCCAGAATTTGTTGTATTGTCTCTCTACTCTGCACTTGCTGATTTGCCGCCGCTTGCCCAGATGCAACTTCTGACCACGCTGCTACCCGTTGGATAGGCTCTGGGATGGTTGAAGTTAGTGAAATTGCGGCATCAAATTTTTTCTGCTTCACAAGGTGCGAAATGAGGAGTCTCAAAGTCTCCCCATCCTGACTTGCCCTGACCAGTTTCTCCACTTCAGCGTCTTGCCCTAACTCGATCAGTAACTTCATATACTCATAGGACGTACTAGACCGTGCAGTTGACGATACATGCTGAACCGATGATGTATTAGTTTGTGCAGATGGCGATACCTGTTGAGCCAAGGTCAGTGCCTCTGATTTGCGGTTCATATTGATTAGAATCCAGGCAATATTTATTAGCGGCAGAGCGCGATCGCGTGCTAAAGTTTGCACAACTTCTCGTGCTTGCTGTATCAAAATCAGAGC
>JANMRU010000158.1:0-27438 GCA_031388585.1 Pseudanabaena sp. SOY_30_concoct_251
ACTACTAATTGCTCTAATAATTACGGGCCATACCACTTTCCCGAAAAGTTAATTCCTTTAACGATTATCAATGCGATCGAAGGTAAGCCGCTACCAATCTACGGCAATGGCCAAAATGTGAGGGATTGGCTATATGTAGAAGATCACTGCGAAGCCATTCACATCGTCCTATCACAAGGCAATGTGGGGCAAACATATAATGTTGGTGGTGAGAGCGAATGTACCAACTTAGAAGTGGTAGAAACAATTTGTGCAATCCTAGATCGGGTTTCACCTAAAGCCAATTTCCAACATTCTTCCTTGATTACATTTGTCAAGGATCGTCCAGGGCACGACCAGCGCTACGCGATTAATTGCAGTAAGCTAAAACAAGAATTAGGGTGGCAACCCCAGGAAAACTTTACGACAGGTCTGCAAAAAACCGTGGAATGGTACCTCAGCCATGCGAACTGGGTAGAACAGGTACGCACAGGAGCCTATAAAGATTGGATCGCTCAAAACTATGGAGCCAGATAAGCGATTCCTTGCAGGATGCGTCCCGCCGCCAAAGCAATATCTAACTTTCGCTACTTGCTAACAGGCTATGATTACCAGTATGACTGATACGCAAAGCAGTTATGCTGTTTGATTATCCCTAATTTTATATCGCTAGTAATGCTCGATTCGTTGACAGATTTAGGTGGACAATTTCGGATTGACGTCATCCCAATTGTTTTGACTCTAGTCTTGCTAGAGGCAATTTTATCCGCAGATAACGCGATCGCTCTGGCAGCTTTGGTACGCAGCCTCCCCGATCCCAAACAAGAAGAGTGGGCTTTAAGGTATGGGCTAATTGGTGCATTTGTACTCCGTGTCCTGCTGATTTTGACCGCAACCTGGGTGATTAACTATTGGCAATTTGAGTTGGTGGGGGCACTCTATCTGCTTTGGTTAGCAGGCAAGTACTTTCTCGCCAGTGCTAAACCCCATCCAGAGGGCAAAGCTGTTCCCGTTGCTAGTAAACTTTGGGAAGTAATTTTGCTGGTCTCATTCACCGATCTAGCTTTCTCATTAGACAGCGTTACTGCTGCTGTCGCTGTGGCTCAAGACACCTGGTTAGTATTATTAGGTGGATTAATTGGGATTGTCGCTCTGCGTCTATTAGCTAAAATATTTATCAAGCTATTAGAGGAATTTGCTAACCTTGAAGCGGCTGGTTATTTAATTGTGGCACTGGTAGGATGTCGTTTGTTGCTGAAGGTAATTGCTGATGCCTATGTACCACCAGAATGGTTGATGTTAACCTGTATCGCCGCCGTATTTACATGGGGATTCTCTAAACGTACTCAGCCAGATCTTAATTTAGGCGCTGTGGCGATCGATAAACCCGTAGAAGATGTAGTTACGTCAGCATCTGGCGACTAGTGAGCATTACATACAAGTTAGTCTAAATCCTTTTAGGATTGCTACATTAACTGATAACTAATAATCGAACCGGCATGTCTAATTATCCCGAAGATCTACATTACACCGACTCCCATGAATACATCCGATTTGAGGATGATGTGGCTACGATTGGTATTACGGCCTTTGCGATCGATCAGTTGGGTGATGTTGTGTTTATCGAGTTGCCCGAACCTGGAACAAGCATTACCAAAGGTGAAACATTTGGCACGGTGGAATCAGTCAAGGCAGTTGAGGACATCTATGCCCCCCTCAGCGGCGAGGTGTTAGAGATGAACTCAGGCTTAGTGGATAACCCCGAACAAATTGGCGAAGATCCCTATGGGGCATCATGGTTGATCAAAGTGCGGGTACAGGATACAGATGCAAGTGATTTTATGTCCGCAGTAGAGTATCAAAGCAAGGTAGAAGGCGTGTGAGTGGACTTTCCTATTTATCAGCTAAGCAGATTGATGTCAAAGAAAGGTTGATTTTTGCGCTTGATTTTGAGAGCAAAGATAAGGCTCTAGAAATGGTAGATCGTCTTGGTGACTCGGTCATTTTCTATAAGCTTGGGCTCGAACTGTTCATGGCGGGTGGCTATCATGAGTTGCTCGATCGCCTAGTTAAGCGAGGCAAGAAAGTTTTTGTGGACTTAAAATTTTTTGATGTTCCTCAAACTGTTGGTTCGGCGGTAAGACAATTAAAGGATACGGGGGCAACATTCGCGACAGTGCATGGCAACGACAAGATCTTAGAGGCGGCGGTCGCGGCTAAGGGAGATTTAAAGATACTGGCTGTTACGGTTTTGACCAGTCTCGATCGCAAAGATTTAGACGATCTAGGATTTAAGTGCGATGTTGAAGCCCTTGTTTTATCAAGAGCCAGAAGAGCCATGCAATTGGGGTGTGATGGTGTAATTTCTTCCGGACTAGAAGCTAAAGCGCTGAGAGGCGATTTGGACAGCAATTTCCTGATTGTCACGCCAGGGATTAGACCGGTTGATAACATACGCGTGGACGATCAAAAAAGAACAGTTGATGTTGAGGAAGCTTTCTTGAATGGTGCCGATTATATTGTGGTGGGTAGACCAATCAAATTAGCTGAAGATCCCTACAAAGCTGCGCAAGATATTCAAGCTCGCATTAGTAAATTGTTTTCTAGTGATGCGATCGCCTAGAGCTATGGAATATCAAGTATTTACAGTCGATGCGTTTACGCAAATCCCTTTTAGTGGCAACCCTGCCGCTACAGTTTTGGTGGATCAATTTCCTGATGATGAGGTGATGCAACAAATTGCTGCTGAGATGAACTTATCAGAAACAGCATTTGCGCAGCAAATTGAGCCAAATAACTTTCATCTGCGGTGGTTTACTCCTGCTGCTGAGGTACCGCTCTGTGGTCACGCCACTCTCGCGATGTCCCACTATTTGAGAGAATTAGTAGTAATCGATCCCAATACGACATTAAGGTTTCAAACGCTCAGTGGAGAGTTGGCGATCTGTTTTGAGGGCGATCGCATCGTGATGGACTTCCCGTCTGTATATCCTATTCCATGCGATCGCACCGATCTATCCCTGCTAGAGCAAATTATGGCAGCGTACCCCTATGAGTGCATTGGCATTGCCGATAACGTTACTGTAGTTTTGGCAAATGAAAAAGCAGTCGCAGATTTTGCGCCCAATCTTGCGCTAATTAGCCAGTTATCGGTGGGCAGGCTGAGTATTACGGCGATCGCCGATCCAGATAAGCCCTATGATTTCATCTCCAGGTTCTTTGGCCCTAAAGTTGGAATCGACGAAGATCCAGTTACAGGTTCAGCGCATTGCACGCTAGCTCCTTACTGGGCAAAACGACTGGCCAAGAATCCCTTAAAGGCTAAGCAGTTATCTCAGCGCACAGGCGATCTTAAAGTTGAGCATATAGGTGACAGGGTAAAGCTAAAGGGCTATGCAGTAACTGTTTTGCGCGGTAACCTAACCCTCTGAGATTTCTGTGCTTGAAGTCCGCTTTTCTTACAAAAATTAAAAGACCCCCAAATGGGGGTCTTCTAAGATCGATATCAGTTCAAAGTATGGCTAGAATGCCGTCTCTGTTGATGCTATCAAGAAAGCCGCATAGGTAAAGATAAACCCGACTGCAAAGTGAGTTAACCCTACCAGTCGTGCTTGCACGATAGAGAGAGCAACTGGCTTATCTTTCCATGTGACCAATTGAGCTAGTGGAGTGCGTTGATGCGCCCAGACTAGAGTTTCGATTAACTCTTGCCAATAACCACGCCAAGAGATCAAGAACATGAACCCAACTGCCCAGCATAGGTGAGCAGCAAGGAAGATCCAGGCCCAGATCGAGATATTGTTCATACCGAAGGGGTTATAGCCATTGATTAACTGAGCTGAGTTAGCCCATAGATAATCTCGGAACCATCCCATCAAGTAGGTCGAACTCTCGTTAAACTGCGCGACGTTGCCTTGCCAAACACCCAAATGCTTCCAGTGCCAGTAGAAGGTCAACCAAGCAACTGTGTTGAGCATCCAGAATGTAGCTAGATAGAACGAATCCCAAGCAGAGATATCGCAAGTGCCGCCACGACCAGGGCCGTCGCAAGGGAAGCTGTAGCCAAAGTCTTTCTTGTCTGGCATTAGCTTCGAACCGCGAGCATCTAGAGCACCTTTAACCAAAATTAGGGTAGTGGTGTGTAGACCAAGCGCGATCGCATGGTGAACAAGGAAGTCACCAGGGCCAATTGTCAGGAATGGAGAGATTGTCTCGCTGTTAATTGCCGCAAACCAATTTGGCAGCCAAACAGCACCGTTATTCGGCCATGCAGTTGTGGCAATGCTATCTGGATTAGATAACAGCACATTAAAGCCATAGACCGCTTTACCGGAAGCTGCTTGAATCCACTGCGCAAACACTGGTTCAATCAAGATTTGCTTCTCAGGTGTCCCAAAGGCTTGCATTACATCGTTATGGACGTAAATACCCAGAGTGTGGAAGCCCAAGAACAGGGATACCCAGCTGAGGTGCGAAATGATCGCTTCTTTATGATCGAGGACGCGTGCCAAGACGTTGTTCTTGTTAGCTTCAGGATCGTAATCGCGAATTAAGAAGATGGCACCGTGGGCAAACGCACCCAGCATCAAGAAACCAGCAATATACTCGTGATGAGTAAACAGCGCTGCTTGTGTAGTGTAGTCCTTACCAATAAAGGCATAAGGAGGCATCGAATAAAAGTTCTGTGCTACCCAAGAAGTTACCACCCCTAACGAGGCAAGATGAATGCCAAGCTGAAAGTGCAGCGACTCGTTGTAGGTGTCATAGATGCCCTTGTGACCAGCGCCCAACAAACCACCAAAGGGGGTACCCGCAGGAGGATTGTGTGCTTCCAGAATTGTTTTCATGCTGTGACCGATACCAAAGTTGGTACGGTACATATGACCAGCAACGATGAACAATACGGCGATCGCTAAGTGGTGATGAGCAATGTCAGTCAACCACAGGGATTCGGTTTGGGGGTGGAAACCACCTAGAAATGTCAAAATTGCGGTGCCAGCACCCTGAGATGTGCCAAACATATGACCAGCAGTGTCAGGGTTTTGAGCGTAGACGCCCCAATTACCAGTAAAGAAAGGCGCAAGACCAGCAGGGTGAGGTGAAACACTCAAGAAGTTGTCCCAACCAACGTGCTGACCGCGAGATTCTGGAATCGCGACGTGAACCATGTGGCCAGTCCAAGCCAAGGAGCTTACACCGAACAAACCAGCCAGGTGATGATTGAGTCTAGACTCAGCATTCTTGAACCAGGCCAAGCTAGGACGGAAGCTAGGCTGAAGGTGTAACCAACCGGCAAACAGAAGCACGGCGGATAGCACGATCATCCAAATCGCACCCCAGTAGAGGTCTTCATTGGTGCGCATACCTTGGGTGTACCACCAGTGGTATACACCTGAGTAGCAAATATCAACGGGGCTAGTAGCACCAGCTTGACTGCTGTACGCTTCGACCGCCGCTTTACCGAACTGAGGATCCCAAATTGCGTGGGCAATTGGGCGGGTATTTAGCGGATCTTTGATCCATTGCTCGAAGTTGCCTTGCCATGCGACATGGAACAGACTGCCAGAAATCCACAGGAAGATGATTGCCAAGTGGCCGAAGTGAGAAGCAAAAATCTTTTGATAAAGATTTTCTTCCGTCATGCCGTCGTGGCTTTCAAAGTCGTTAGCTGTGGCGATCGCGTACCATATCCGACGAGTGGTCGGATCGCTAGCGAGGTCCTGGCTAAATTTAGGGAATTTAGTTGCCATAGTTTTTTTATTTCTCCTCGCTATTATCCGAGAGCTCCATAGCGTGCCAAGAAGAAAGCCCATGTTGTGGCAATCCCACCCAGAAGATAGTGAGCCAAGCCCACTGCACGACCTTGAGTGATACTCAAAGCGCGAGGTTGAATCGCAGGAGCAACATTGAGCTTATTATGAGCCCAAACAATAGACTCGATCAGCTCTTGCCAGTAGCCACGGCCACTAAACAGGAACATCAAGCTAAATGCCCAGATGAAGTGAGCACCTAGGAACAGCAGACCGTAAGCAGATAGTGCAGATCCGTAGGATGTGATTACCTGAGTTGCCTGTGCCCACAAGAAGTCACGCAACCAACCGTTAATCGTGAGAGCGCTTTCGGCAAAGTTACCGCCCGCCATATTTGTAACGGCACCGTTGGCGCCTACAGTACCGAAGATATCGGACTGCATCTTCCAACTAAAGTGGAAGATCACGACTGAAATGCAGTTATACATCCAGAAGAGACCCAAAAAGACGTGATCCCAAGAAGAAACTTGGCATGTGCCACCACGACCAGGACCATCGCAAGGGAAGCGGAAGCCTAACTCAGCCTTGTCTGGGACTAGACGAGAGCTGCGAGCATATAGGACGCCCTTCAACAGAATCAGCACAGTGACGTGAATGGTGAACGCATGAATGTGATGCACCAAAAAGTCTGCAGTACCAAGATTCATGTGAGCCATGGCCACTTTGCCGCCAACTGCAACCGTGTCACCACCAAATATGGGGCTTACAGAAGCGCCAGCATAGGGAGCAGTAGAACCAGCCGCAACGGCATGTATGCCCTGGATCCAGTTAGCCAAAATAGGCTTCAGTGAGATCGCTGAATCGGAGAACATATCTTGAGGACGACCCCAAGCACGCATGGTGTCATTGTGGACGTAGAGGCCAAAGCTATGAAAGCCTAGGAAAATACATACCCAGTTGAGGTGAGAAATAATCGCATCTCTGTGACGGAGCATGTTGTCCAGCACGTTATGGTTGTTCACGGCAGGATCGTAATCGCGCACCATGAAAATGCCAGCATGGGCGGCACCACCGCAGATCATGAAGCCGCCAATCCACATGTGGTGGGTAAACAGCGAAACCTGCGTAGCGTAGTCGGTCGCAATGTAAGGATACGCAGGCATAGCATACATATGCTGCGCCACGATAATCGTTACAGAACCACCAATCGCCAAGTTAACTGCTAGCTGAGCGTGCCAAGAAGTGGTCAATACTTCATATAGACCCTTGTGGCCATTGCCAGTAATCATTAGAGGATCTTTATGTGCTTCCAGGATCTCCTTCATGCTGTGGCCAATACCCCAGTTGGTACGGTACATATGACCAGCAACGATGAACATAACCGCTAGAGCCAGATGATGGTGCGCCTGGTCTGTTAACCACAGCGAACCAGTCTGAGGATTCAACCCACCTCTGAATGTTAAGAAATCAGAGTAAACTCCCCAATTGAGCGTAAAGAAAGGAGTCAAACCTTTCGCAAAGCTGGGGAAAAGTTCCGCCATCAAGCTAGGGTTGAGAATAAACTCATGGGGCGCAGGAATGTCCTTGGGAGCTACACCCAGATCCAACAGGGTATTTATAGGAAGAGATACATGGATCTGGTGACCGGCCCAAGCTAGAGAACCTAGACCGAACAAGCCAGCAAGGTGGTGATTCATTGCCGATTCCACATTTTGGAACCACTCCAATTTAGGAGCAGCCTTGTGGTAATGGAACCAACCAGCATAGAACATCAGAGCAGCCATAACTAAACCGCCAATGGCAGTGCAGAGTAGCTGATACTCAGTAGTAATACCGGAGGCACGCCAGAGATGGAACAATCCAGAGGTAATTTGGATACCCTGGAAGCCGCCTCCGACATCCCCATTTAAAATTTCTTGACCGACAACAGGCCAGACGACCTGGGCGCTAGGCTTAATCCCGACAGGATCGCCCAGCCAACCTACATAGTTAGAGAATTTAGCCCCGTGATAATACATACCACTGAGCCAAATGAAGACAATGCCCAAGTGCCCAAAATGAGCTGAAAAAATCTTGCGGGCAGTGTCTTCTTCGTTTGAAAAACTGTCAAAGTCATGAACATCGGCGTGAAGGTTCCAAATCCAGGTAGTGGTTTTTGGTCCTTTCTTGAGAGCGCGATCGAAGTGACCTGGCTGACCCCATTTTTCGGTGGAGGTTGGCACAACATCACGATCAACGCTAACTTTTACCTTTGCTTCCGACTTTTGAGGAGTCATTGTCATTGAGGTTTCCTCTCTCAATTTATTGAAGACAAGAAGGTTAATTTGTTTTTTGACCCTTCACCATCTATAAGGCTGAATCTATGTATGAAATAAGGACTGAGTTCATAGACAGTTCGGGATATCAAAGGCTAATTATAGGTTTAGTTTTGAATCAGTTTTAGCGATGCTTAACAATTGTTTAAAGAGGGCAAGATTAGTTTCCGAAAAGCATTAGAGGGTATTCTGGGTCAATCCAGATTATTGATTCTTAATATTCTTTCTTCGCAAAAATTAACTGCACCTCAGCAATTTTGCGATTTGGCTAAGTAATTGGGGTGTCTGGTTTCTGAGAAGAAAGCAAGAAGCCAATAAAAAAGCCAATAACTACCCCCGAAGTGTGTCCAATAACACTGATGTTGGGTGTAATTAGGTCAAAAACCATCTGTAAGCCAATAATGTAGAGGGTCGTCCGCAGTCGCTGTGCAGCAATCCGTGACTTATCTCTGCGCCAGCCTTGGAGCAAAATTGCGGCTGTTGCCCCCACCATTCCCATAATTGCGCCAGATGCCCCTACAGTGACCTGAGGTTCTGAGTTTAAGCCGATCGCCAGAATAGTTACAACTAGCATCGATCCAATTCCACACAAGTGATAGGCAGCAAGATATCGCCAAATACCTAATCGGATCTCGACCAAAATGCCGAGATAAGCAAGGCCAATCATATTTAACGCCAAGTGGAAAAAGCCGTAGTGCAGAAAAGCAGCACTTAGCAACCGCCACCATTCCCCCTGCCAGACAACCGTTGGGACTAATGCGCCAAGGCGATAAAGCACCTCTAGATCCTGGCTCCCCCCTGAAATTAGCTCGATCGCAAAAACAAGTATGTTTACCCCAATCAGTCCGAAGGTGGCATAAGCTTTGCGACTAACTAGCTTAGAGGGTTCTCCATAAATAACTTCTTGTTGTAACTCGCGATCGATGCGTTCCAGAATTTGCTGTGAAGATTGGGTCAATATTGCACTTGGATTGACGGGAGTCTGAGCCAACCGCCAATTCGTAGCATTGCTTAGCGACGCATCACGAGAATTAGATAGCTCAACCAAAGCTTTGCGAGCGCTCAACTCATAACCAGCAGCGCGGTCTGCGGTTGCTAGCCAGAATAGACGGAAATTTGGCGAGTAGTTGGGTAGGTAGCGGTCAAATATAAGCTGTACTTGTTCGGTTTGACCGCAAAATGCAAAGGCCATCATTCTGACTACAACCAAGCTTGTACGATCGCCACTTCGAGAGGCAATCCGCTCAAATCGAACTGTCCCTTGGACTAATCCATTAAGGTCACCAGTTTCTCCTAAGGCTCTAAGGTAATAGAACATTAATTGTGGATCTGATTGCAGACTCTCTTCAGTCCAGGTTTCTCTACTCCATAACAAAAGATCTTGCCAGCGACCAGTGATCCGATAAAGCAATCCGATTGATGCTCGGCCTAAAGGGGTTTTGGTATTGCGATCGCGGCTGAGGATTTTAATTGCCCCATCAAGATCTCCAAGTTGCGCCATTTCTTGCGCTTGCAGTAACTTGGGATATTCCGGTAGTCCATCCGCAGGATGCAACCAGCGTAAATACTTTGCGAGGGTTCGCGCCTGTTTGTAGCGTTGCTGGGAGACAAAGCTATCGATCTTTTTCAAACCCCAAAGCGGCAATACCAGAAAAACCCCCCATAGACTTCCCCCCACAATGCCTGCCCAGGCCGGGATGAAGTATGCCGAGGAGATCGTTACGATCAAAATTGTCCCAGCAACTATTCCCCAACCACTTTGTTGCCGAAGGCGTAGCATTTGCATGACGAGCAAAGCACTGGAGAGGCAAACTATCCATACAACTATTTGGTTGGGGTTCATGAAATTTTTTCTGAGGGTAGAATTCGCTCTGCCTATTCGCTGGAGAAACAAGGAAAATTTAATCGCAGTCCAGTGATTCGCGCGTACTTACACCAGTTTTAGAATTTGTGCCACCTGCTTTTTGGCATAGCCATTTGACTTGAGCGCGATCGAGAATAGCATCGCTAAAGTCTGCACCTGTAATGTTTGCAAAGTCAAACGTACTGCGTAATAAAATTGTGTCTACTAAAATGGCATCACTGAGATCGGCATTGGCAAAGTCGGTCTGGTCGAGCATGCCCGAGCTAAAGTCTGCACCGTGAAGATGGGCATTACGAAGAATCGAAGCACTAAAAATGGCACCCCTGAGATCGGCATTGGCAAAGTTGGCACTTTCCATATAGGCATTAGCAAAACCCGATCCGCGCAGCTCTTGTCCCGAAAAATCTCGACCCCTCAAGTCTCCATGACTAAATGATAAAGGTTTGGCTAGTGTAGATGCTGGATCGCTGAAAACAATGGCGATCGCACACAAAATTACGCAAATACACGTCCGCACAAAGCTTTTAATCATCATGGGTTAACCCTCAACCTGCGATTACATCTCTAGGGTAACCGAGTTAGTTTCTGGTAAGAACCCCTCCATCCGGTCCTAACCTACTTTGGAGATCGCTATATATACACTATATACAAAGGTACATAGACAAAAGATGACCAGTCGAGAACTCGAGCTAGTCATCTTTTATGTGGATGAACTATTTAAAGTAGTAGTGCGAAACTATGCGTCGCGCTCAACATAAAGAAATAGAAGACCCATTGCTGCCATGGGGAAAACCCAGCAGACTAGAGGAATAAAAATCCAGGGCAGATAAGATGCTGCATAAGAACCAAACATGTCAAATATTCCCTATTTAATAAAGTTGAATAATGGAATTTGCGCTCAAACTCAAGCTAGCCTAGTTTCGATCTAACCCTAGCTGTAGTTGATCAGTCCTGTGAAGATCGCGTTAAGGCCAGCTAGATTTGAATAGAGCAGGTAAGCAACAAAAGCGCCACCCGATGCTCCAACAAAGAAACTGCCAGCAAAGTCACTCCAACCAGCAGATGTTCTGAAGACATCAGGGGCATGAGGATCGGAAGGGTTTCCAGTTTTCACTTCACCCTGTAGAGACAAAGCGATCGTCAAAACCATAATTAGACCAGCCGTGGCTAGCAAAGCGGTAATGCCTGCGGCATCTGAACCTCTAGCTGGGCCACAAAGAGCAAAGGGGCCATAGAGGAAATAGCCATGCGCCATCCCAATTTCTAAACCACGACGGCTCGGGGTCAAACCTTTGCGGTAGGCTGGCAGGTTGCCAATGAATAACTTGGTAAAACCTGAATCACTTACCGGCGTTGATAAGTGACCGTCTTGCGGATCGCCGTTATAAGGGGTAACAAAGTTCATGCTTATTCTTTAAAATGTAAAAGAACGGTTTAAACTCACATTCTAGAGAATAAGCGCCGATCTATTAGCAGAATTAGCCAAGAACTTCAGAAAAGTTCACAGTTCGCGTTTCCAAGATGCAACTTGAAACTATCAGTCTTGAACGAACTCTATTTAGGCTATTCTGCAAGCCGTCGGTCTAGGTAAAAGGCGAAATTACTTTCCAGAACAGGTAAGGGATTCCTACGAACAGAAAAACATACAGCGTTAATAGTGTCATAAGCCCAACTAGAAAATTCAGCAAATTCTAACTTAATACTTTGCATCAAGAAAGAAACAAATGCGTTACATTTCTTCATTATTATCTTTGACAATTTGTAACATAGGTAACACTACGCGCGGAAATCATTGAGGATTACCTGTGATTACTTGCTATTACATAGAGTATCCTAAATCTTGAAGTTGGCCTCTAGATGATCGCCATTTGGGTTGAACTTTGACAAATAACTCTAAATGCACAGGGCCTAAAATTAGCTTTTGCATCTGCTCGCGGGCTTTTGTACCGATTTCTTTGAGCATTTGCCCCTTTTTGCCAATCAGGATACCTTTTTGGGAGTCGCGCTCTACATAAATGGTGGCTAAAACTGCTGTGATTTTTGGCTGCTCGTCAACGCGGTCAATACTAACAGCAACCGAATGGGGTACTTCTTCGCGAGTTAAAAGCAGAATTTGTTCTCTAATTAATTCCCCCATAATAAATCGCTCTGGCTGGTCGGTAACTAGTTCGGGCGGATAGTAGTAAGGCCCAAGCGGTAGGCGATCGCAACACATTTGCTGCAAATCGTCTAAACCCACCCGCGTTAAGGCCGAGAACGGACATAAGGGCCACTCATGGGGCAGAGCGATCGCGTCATAGCTGGCATAATTAATCAGGTTTTGCTCGCTTCCAGGTACTAACTGATCGATCTTGTTTAAGCCCACGATCGCAGGTGTACCTGCTTTATGGATGGCATCAGCAACAAAGCGATCGCCTCCGCCAAGAGGGGCTGTAGCATCTACAACCCAAATGACCAGATCGACAGCGGAGATGGCACCCACCGCATTTTTGACAAGCGTTTCACCCAGAAGATGATGGGGCCTATGAATGCCTGGAGTATCGACCAACACTAGCTGGGCTTGGGGAATTGTCAAGATCCCTTGCAGGCGATGGCGTGTCGTCTGGGCGATCGGGGAGGTGATAGCGATTTTTTGACCTACTAAAGCATTCAGCAGCGTAGACTTACCTACGTTAGGTCGTCCGATTAAGGCCACAAACCCAGATTTAAAATCAGGTGCGGCAGATGGAAGAAGCATATGGCCGTAATTTCATAAAAAATCGGGATGATAGGATTCGAACCTACGACATCCTGCTCCCAAAGCAGGCGCGCTACCAAGCTGCGCTACATCCCGTTGTCACAGAGAATAATTGTACATTAGTTCGTGCCAGATGTTAACTTTATTTTTATTGCCAACTTATGAAGCTAACTCGCAAGGGGCATTACAGTGTAAAGGCAATGCTGGATCTAGTTGTGTGGTCAAAGCAGCAGCCGGCTTCTGTGAAGGCGATCGCCAAACGTCAGTCTATCCCTGCCCCATTTCTGGAAAAGTTATTGATCGAATTAAGGCAAGCTGGTCTCATCCAATCTATACGTGGTATGCATGGTGGCTATTTATTAGCTCGGCCAGCTAAACAGATTTCCCTCGGTGATATTTTAGAAGCTGTAGGCGAACATGCAGAGCTATTACCTAGGCTGGAGCCAAACTCTACGCAAGCTGACGATTGGGTAACCTATGCACTGTGGCAAAGATTACATCAAAAGCTTAAAGATTCCTTATACAGTATCTCGCTGGAGGATCTTTACTATGATGCTCGAAGCTGGCAAGCCGCTCAAGGCCAGGGAGCCGGCTTTGTAATCTGAGGTTGAGATTTATCAGGGGCGAATCAGTCGTCTCCTAAATTCATTAGCAGTTTGAGGATTAGGAATCTGTAGAGCGATTTCCTCAATTAGATCGGAGACCGAGTTCTTTTGTTTCATGGATCTTTGGACGATTAGTTTCGCCATTGGACCAATTAGATCGGCTAATTCATGCTCGCATCGATGCAAGAAATTTTCATCCACAGGAAGATCCCTGAGATTAATTGGGAAAGACGAAGAGGCTCTATAGTCTGTGGATGGTTTAGTAGGTTTGGACTCTCTCACATTAAGTGAACCAGTACTGTCCCCACCCAATAAACTCATGCCCATAGATTGAAACTCTTTTTGGTGTTTAACGGGGACGTGGACGCTCAGCCGCTCGACTAAATCGATAAATTGGGTGCATACTGCCAGTTCTTTTTTTAATAAAAGTGAAGCAATCGGACCGATATACTTGGCAAGTAGGGATTCTAATGTTTTGAGCGAGATTTCAGTCAGCGTTTGTGTTGGTTGAATTTCAGCTGGCGCGGACTGTTGATTGGGGAGTTCGACTATAGTTGGCTCAAATGTCACAATTGTTTGCGCTTGAGCAGTATCTTTGAGCGCATTGCTTTGAGGTATATGTGATGTTTGTGCTATATCTACGCCAGGGACTGAGTTGTCAAATTTCATGCCAATAGCATTCTGAATTGCGATATCTAATTCTTGAACCGAGGCAAAGCGATCGCGGGGAGATTTTTGGAGGCAACGCATTACTGCCGCTTCTAGTGTTTCAGGTAGTTGCTCGCAACCAGGTTGCGATCTTAGTAGAGTTGGTTTTTCGGATATGTGGGATCTCACCCAGCACAAACCATTAACGTCTTGACGCTCGGAACAACCAAACGGATCTGTTCCGCTTAGCATTTCATAGAGGATGATACCCAGGCTGTAAATATCGGCGCGTTCATCAAGGTCTTTACGCACTTCTAACTGCTCTGGCGCGGCATATTGAAACGTTCCCATAAACAGCCCTGTATTAGTAGCTGCAAGGTGATTATTGGCGATTTTGGCAATACCAAAATCAAGAATCTTGACTAACTCTCCCAAACTGGTTGAAATTAGGAAAATATTCTCTGGTTTGAGATCGCGATGGATTACCTGTACTCGATCGCTATCCGCAATACCGTCATGCCACATGGTTACACCTTGATGTGCGAGCTGCAATCCTGCGCATATCTGATGCATGATATAGGCACTACGTCCCCTTGACAATCGCTTTTCTTGACGTAGCAATTGACCTAAGGTTTGCCCCTTTAAATACTCCATCACATAAAAAGGGGAGCCATCTGCAGTCACACCATAATCCTTTACCTGGACTACGTTATCGCTTTTAATTGCCGCACAAAGTAGGACTTCACGTTCAAATCTCTTCCTGAGATCTGCGGTAGAGACCAGCCTCTCTTTAACCATTTTGATCGCTACTTCTTGTCCCAAGAGCGTATCTATTGCTAGAAATACATCACCCATCCCACCACCACCGAGGTGATCGCTTATGCGATAACGATTGCGATCGCCTACAGTTCGGCCAATCCAGGGATTTGTGGGTAGTGGAGTATCCATGATGTGAGAGCACTTGAAGCTATTTCTATAACAATCATATCTTGGAATTTTTTGCAAAATATGTTGCTGGATCACTCGGTTGCGTTGATTCAACTTGCTGCCAATGCAAACGATAAAGTTGTAGAGCGGTTGATTTCCCCTTTACCATCGCGGGGGGTAATCTCTCAAATGGCAAGTTGCGATTTGCTAAGAGCTCGAAGGTATTCTGAGAAATTACAATTTCACCAGGCTGTGCCAGGTTGCAAATCCGACTAGTGACATTCGTAGCGTCTCCAATCGTGGCGTATTGAATTAGTTTTGGCGAACCGATATTACCAGCTGCCACCTTACCTGAATTAATGCCAATATGAATTTGAATACCGAAGTTTCGCTCTTGCATCCAACGGGTATTGAGATCGCATATCGCTTTTTGCATGGCGATCGCAGCCATCACCGCCCGATCTGCATCATCTGGCTTTTTATACGGTGCACCCCATATTGCTAGCAAAGCATCGCCGATATATTTTTCTAGCGTTCCTTCATAGTGAAACACAATGCCTTCTACCATCACCTGAAAGTAATCATTCAGCATTGAGATTACCTGGCGGGGCTCCATCACCGAAGACAATTCAGTAAAAGCACTAATGTCTGAGAATAGTGCAGTTACCTCAGTATCAATGATTTCTAAGTTGCCATCTTCTTTGAGTTTTTGGCGTACAGACTGCGGAAAGAAGCGTTCAAATTTAGCGCGCACGACGGCTTCAGCTTCGATCTGTTTGTATAGTCTGGCATTTTCAATGGCGATCGCGGCCTGGTTGACCAAGGCGGTGAGAAATTCTAAATCCTCTGATGTATATGCATTAGAGGTCGATAGGTTGTCAACGTACAAAAGACCAGTAATTTCATGCTTGGGTTTGAGCGGTACGCACATCGAAGCGCGGATCGACAGCCCTAACACTGATGCAGAACCCTCAAAGCGTTCATCACTTTGAGCATCTTTTGTGAGGATAGCATCACCATGAGCAAGCACAAAATTAGTAATCTGTTTGCTATAAAAGCGATCGCTATCGCAGTTTCCTAGCCCTATTCTGCACTTGATAGCTTTACTTTCTAGTCGATCTGTTATGTCATCCACCATCAGAATAACGGCGCGATCGACATCCATGATCTCAAATAGTAAATTGAGGATCTTATCTAGCAGTTTATCTGGATCTTCAGGCAACGAGAGTTGCTTGCTCACCTCTAATAAAATTTGCAGCTTAGCAAGGGCACGTTGATTGCTATCTTCTGGGCGAATCTTTAATACTTTACTTGTGTCTAAACCAGTCTCTTGATTGAGCAGATCTCGAATCAGGACGCGGCTAGAATCGGGTGAAACTTGTTTAGCAATATTTAGGCTTGGATCGGGTGCGAGATCGAAAGCAATCCTAAAAGTGATATCGCCACAGCGAATAATGTCTCGATCTTTAAGCGCGCTCTCCTGCACCCTACTTTCATTAATATAGGTACCGTTACGACTATTAAGATCCTTTAATGTAATGCTATGTTCGGTTACTACAATCTGAGCATGTTGTCGAGAGAGACTTAAGTGCTGTTTAACAATGCTATTGTCAGGCTGACGACCAATCGTATTTAGCCCAACAAATAGCTTGTTAACTCTACCGTCAACACCACCTGTCGTGTTAATGAGGTAAGGCATTTTTCTTGATACGCGATGTGAGTTGCGATCGCAGCCAAGAGATATAGTTTTAGATACGGGTGACCCAGTGCTCGTACTTTGGTAAGAGTCCGTGTACGGCTTTGCTATATAGCTCTTGTAGTTGTTTAGAGATAGCTCCCACTTTACCATCTCCTACGGGTCGATGATCGAACTGCACGATCGGAGCTACTTCTGTGGCAGTCCCTGCAAAAAAAGCTTCATCGGCGACATATAATTCGGTACGGTCAATTGGTCGCGTTATTACCGATAGTCCCAATTCATTTTGGGCTAAATCGAGCAAAGTACTGCGCGTAATCCCTTCAAGAATATTTTCGGTAATTGCACTCGTAATCAGGCAATCTCCCCGTAGCAAGAACAAATTCATCGCACTACCTTCGGCCACATGTCCCTCATTTGTGAGTACAACAACATCATCAAACCCAGCTAAATGGCCATCGGTTTTAGCCAGTGCGGTGTTAACGTAAGCTCCATTTACCTTTGCCCTTGCTGGAATCGCATTGTCATCCAAACGCCGCCACGATGAAACCCCCACATGTAGCCCATTGCTCGTGTCCAGGTATCCGTCCATCGGCACCGTGAATAAGCAAAAGTCGTCCTGCGTATTGGCAACCGTAAGAATGGGGCCAATGCGAAGATCGGCTTTGTAAACGATTGGACGGATGTATGTATTCCCCTGACATTGATTGCGTTTGATTAGCTCGGCGGTGATAGTTGCCATTTGGGCGGCATCAATCGGCGATCGCAACCTCAGGATTTTGCTGCTTTGTAACAGGCGTTTATAGTGGTCTGCCATGCGAAATACCCCCATCTGCCCTGACTCGGGAAGCCAGTATGCTTTGATCCCCTCAAATACTGCGGTGCCATACAAAAAAGCATGGGTGCGAATATTGATTGTGGCATCATCTAAAGGGACAAATTCTCCGCGCAGGTAAGCGTACTGGTCAGACATGTTCAAACCTCAGAAACAAAAGTACAAGAAGCGAGCCGATCTCGATCTATATGATCTATATATTTAAGCAAATATTTGCCTGTACTTTGTGAGAGAAAACCGAAAGAACGATCGCAAAAATCTATGACTTATCCCCCTACCCTCTAAAAATTACCCCCAAAAACTAACAGCCCACAATCTATCTGCCACCCCTCATTTGCATAATCTTTTCTTGAATACGTCTTTGCAATTGACCGTTCTGTTGCTGGGCTTGCGTTAGTTGATTAAATTCACGATTACTCGGGAACCCACTTCGCCTGATTGCCTGCTCAGAATAATTAAACAGCTCGCCGCACAAACCTCGCAAAAAGTCGGGTTGCTCAGTAGGGCTTAACTCGCAAACAGCTATATTTCGAGATTCTGCTTGTCTCGCAACTGATGACCACCCCTGATGATTTTTCGCTCGGCGTAACACTTCATCTCGCTTAGATTCGATCGCTTCTGCGGCCGTGGCATAACGAGAAATTTGATCGTCACTAAACTGCGACTGAGCGCTTGCTGAGGGCGCATCAAGTATTGCCGTAGTTAGTGATAACAGCGAGAAACCTACGAGACCAATGCATTGGGATGCAAAACACTGCCACCTAATCATATCTATTGAACTTTGTGAGTTTAAATCTACAACTACAGCAATCGCCCTTAAATTTTTTTTGGGTAAAGAGGTGGAACCCCTTTATGGAGGCGAAGCCCCCAAATCCCCAATTCAAAATTTATCTAGGATTGCTACATTAACTATGTTGACTTAACCGAGCTTATTTTGTTGCCTTAGATACGCCTGAATAAATGGTTCTAATTCGCCGTTCATGACATCTTGAACGTTAGTTGTTTCTGTGCCTGTGCGGAGGTCCTTAACCATTTGGTAGGGATGAAAGACATAGTTGCGAATTTGATTTCCCCAAGCAGCTTCTACGATATCCCCGCGAATATCTGCAATTTTCTGGGCATGTTGTTCTTGGGCGATTATTAATAATTTTGCCTTAAGTAGCTGCATCGCTTTTGCTTTATTTTGCAGTTGAGATCGCTCTTGAGTGCATCTGACTGATATGCGCGTGGGGATATGCGTGATCCGAACGGCTGTCTCAACCTTGTTCACGTTTTGACCGCCTTTACCGCCAGATCGGGTGGTGGTGATTTCCAGCTCCTTTGGATCGATGTCTAATTCCACTTCATCGTCAAGTAGTGGCATAACCTCTACCCCAGCAAAACTAGTTTGGCGCTTATCGTTAGCATTAAAGGGTGAGATCCGCACAAGGCGATGGGTTCCCTTTTCGGCAGACAAATAGCCATAGGCATGGCGACCGTGTACTTCGATTGTGGCAGATTTGATCCCTGCTTCCTCTCCTTCCGAAATATCGGACAGCTCAACTTTGTATCCCTGCGCCTCGCAAAAGCGCGTATACATGCGTAGCAGCATCTCAGCCCAGTCTTGGGCATCTGTCCCCCCAGCACCTGCATTGATCGTCAGGATGGCATCGTGGCGATCGTATTGCCCCGCAAGCAGTTGCTCTAAATCCCAGCGATCTAGTTCATTGTTGAGTTGATTTGTAGTATCTAGGGCCTCGGCTAGCAATCCCTGGTCTAGTTCTAGTTCTAATAGCTCCGCGATCGCCTGCAAATTCTCTAACGTTTTGCGCCAGCGGAAAAACTGCCCAACATAGGACTTGAGTTCGTTAAGCTCTTGCATAGTCTTCTGCGCCCGACTGGCATCTTGCCAAAAATCTGACTGCGCAGCTACTTGTTCGAGATCGCGGATCTTGGCATTGAGTGCGGGAAAGTCAAAGATAGTCCTGGGTATTTCCCAGGCGTTGAGAAAGCATCTCGATTAACCGCTTAATCTCTCCTAAATCCATATTGTTTTCTTAGTGAAGGTTGATTATTATTAAGATAATATTGTTTATCCTTGAAGCCTACTTAATCTTTATATAGGTAGAGCTTAATGATGCAAGTTGTGATGCCGTGTTAAGTTAATAGTCTTGGTATTACATTAACTCAGGTTCCTTGGTAAAAGTTATATTAAGCTGGGGGGCTGTCTAAAGTTTAAAGACCTGAAGCAAGATTAATAGTCGCTGACTGTTCATGGCTAAATTGCCTGAGTACATAAGCTGACAGAAACTAGATCGTAATTTTACCTAGTATTTGAATGAACGAGACGCCCAATAGGCACATTTTGTTAATCGCTGATGCTAAAGGCAGCAGAAAAATTCCGCTTGATGGGCTTAAATATACCATCGGGCGTGATGTCAACAATAATATTCAGTTGCATTCTCGGTTTGTATCGAGTCAGCATGCTCTGATCCTAAGGGTGCCTGCTTCAGAGTCGGGGCGCTACCTTTACCGTATCGTTGATGGCGATCTATCTGGTAAGCCAAGCCTGAATGGCATCATCATTAACAATAATCAACAACGAATATCTTCTTATGTTCTATGTGATGGTGATACTGTGACTCTTGCACCTAATGTGCAACTGACGTATTTAATTAGTGAGTAGGGATATCACCACTCAGTGCAGATATATAATCTGGTGGTTCAGGCGATAAAATGGTCTTAGTAAGTCTAACTTGAGTAGTTGCTATGGGATTTTTTGACTCCGAGATTGTGCAACAGGAAGCGCGTAACTTGTTTCAGGATTATCAGTCACTCATGGAACTGGGGTCGGGCTATGGTAAGTTCGATCGCGAGGGGAAAAAACTATTCATCGAAAAGATGGAAGAAATGATGGATCGCTATCGTATTTTTATGAAGCGGTTTGAGTTGTCCGATGATTTTATGGCACAGATGACCATGAAGCAGCTCCAATCCCAAATTGGTAATTATGGGATTACGCCCCAGCAAATGTTCGAGCAGATGAACGTGACACTTGAGCGCATGAAGGGCGAATTAAATTAAGCTTAGATCTTGCCCAAGGTTGGAATTGTGAGTACCGAGTTTTCTAGACCACCAGTTTTGGTTTGGCCAACACTACTACAGCAGTGACGTCGATATTTGAGGTTTTGAGAACGGCGATCGCCTCACGCACTGTTGCCCCCGAAGTATAGATATCATCCAGTAGAATTACTGATCGGCTCAACTCTGACACCTGCCCTACCGCAAAAGCTTGCTCTAGATTGCTCTGCCTTTCTTGCTTGCTTTTCGTCTGAATTTGGGGCTTGGTATTTTTAATACGCCTTAAGGCATGGGGAAAACATCTGCAGCCAATTTCCAGGCAAAAGCTGCGTGCTAATACTTCGGCTTGATTAAAGCCGCGCTCTTGTCGCCGCTGGGGATGGATGGGAATCGGAATTACACTGAGTTTAGTGAGATCTTTAAAGATGCCCCGAACTGAGGCATCTCTCGGCCAATCTTCTCCCATATTCGCCCCCAGAAGTGTGGCAATTTCACGATGCCGATCGTACTTGCAGGAAGCGATCGCGCGTTTGAGCGCGCCATCATATACCCCCCAGCTAAATAACATGGGTGTAGAGCGAGGCTGGAGAAACTGGGGATAACGACAGCTATTGATTTGGCGATCGCAGTCTAGGCAAATGCGATCGGGCGTAGAGCGTTTGCATAGCAAGCATTTAGACTGCAGGAAGCCATCTAAGAACTTGTCCCAATTTAGCCTTTGCCACACTGGTATTACCCGATTAAGTTAATTTATCGGCTTATCGCTAACACGGTTAAGCAACCAGAGCGAGGAAAACAAACTGACAAAGTGAGCCAAGATTGTTAGAATACATGCCTGTACAACCAGCATGTCGATTGGCTGTACGGAAATAATCTGATTAAACCCCCCTGTTTGAGGGGTCAAAGATTTAATTGTGAGCGCACCAACAATGGCATTGGCTCCAATCAGCGTGACTGGCATTCCCACTAGGTTAACAATTGCCCCCATTTTCAACAACTGCACAGTTTGCACTTTTGAGGGTTTTTCGCCATTGCCCCTTAGCTTCTGAGCTAACCTCGTATAACGGAAGCTCCAGAAGGCACTAAAGTAAACGACAAAAAGCCCAACGACGGTGAAGACAATACCCATACCTATACCAGGGCTACTTGGGACGTTTCCCCCAGGTGAACTGGCAACTCGATTAGCAAAGGGAATAGTTGCGATTAGGATGACACTGGCAACTATTGCCAGGACTAGTTGCGACCAGAAACTGCCCCAGCCCCACTTACGCAGTGCGAGAATGATGCGCAGCACATTAGGTGAGGGAGAACTGGAATCTGACTCTTTTAATTCTTTTGTCATGAAATTTTAACTTTAGGACTGGGGCCGATTAACTAGTTTCTAGCGATATAGCAATCCTAGATGAAATGTATTGGGGGGGGCTTCGCCCCCACAAAGGGGTTTTACCCCTTCACCCCATAAACAAATAAAAACTGATGGCTATATTCGAGCTAGCAGTATTTGGATACATCTTCGCCACAGTCATCAGCAAGATAGCTCATGGCACGAAAACGCAATCCAACCAGCTGATCGTACAACGGATTGATTTGGCACATGGCAGGAATATGGATAATTTTCCGTCCAAATAAACGTACATCCCTTTCAAAGGGACATTGGGCAGGGATCGCCTTGCAGAAAAATCTGGCTAGTCGGCGATCGCTAATGTCCATGCTATCCAACCACTCTCGCACTGGATTAAGCAGATCGGGGTGATGCTCTTTATTGGGGGAAGATTTGATCTTGTCGCGCAGGTCATTTATGGCTTTGATCTCTTGCCCCAGTGCTTGGCAAAATTGTTGGATCAAATCGTCTTCCGCTTGGGAGTACATGCCATCTACCATGGCGATCGCAACAGCAGTGCGCAGAAAATTCTGTCCTATGTGGGGATCTTGCCCCAGCGCATCAGCCAGTTCGGACGGACTAATGGGTTTGAGTTCGGCCAGATTGACATTGCTGCTCAACTCAGGACTTTGAATTAGCTCGTGGAGCAGCTCCTTTTCGCTTTTGCTAAAGTCGCTGTCTGCCCACGCAACGCTTAATAGACCCCTCAACCAAGCAGAAACTTGCACTTGAGAATAAGGCATGTGACTAGTCGTCATAGGAATTCAGTCTCAACGCTGCTTACATAATAGTTGCTATTCTCAAGTTTGCAATGATCTAATACAGCGATCGCTCAATAAGCGTGTATCTAGAATAGACTCAAGAAATGAGTTTTGATATTGCCCTGCACGTTGCTAGTTTACCCGTCTAAAAAGTCATGTCTCAAACCCTAAAAGTTTCATCTGGTTGGCTCAGAAAAGTTAAGTTAGCCTTAGAACTCCATTTCAAAACGCAGAAAGCATTCGCGACAGAACTGGGGCTATCTACCCGCAGAGTTAGCGACTTTTTCAATGGCAGAACCATTGACGCCGAAAGCTTCCAGCACATGTGCCAAAAGCTAGAACTGGACTGGCAAAAAGTAGCAAAGATATCGGTAAAAGCATTAGAGTCGATGCCAAGTGAGACTGAAGTTAAATCATCTAAGATCGCCACATCTAAGAAAGTACCCGCACCCGCTGAGGACGTGGCATCTCTACCGCAAGATGGGGCTAGCATCCCACGACTAGCATCCCACTTATTTAAAAACTTCAGTTCCCCTGGTCATGTCGATACCCTGCCGCGCAAAAAATTTGTGCCCGCGATCAAAGTAGCTCAGCCCGATGTGATGCAGGATGGCGAGGATGTGTCTGATTCTGCACCCCCCATTACATCAGAACCAGTTACATCAAAACCAGTTACATCAAAGCCAGTTACACAACCTCTTGCATCAGTTGATTTTGTCGAACCCAAATCTAATATCGATCCAGATATTGAACTCAAATCTAGTTTACGTAGCAATTTCGAGGATGAGATCGCCACTGCCAGCCCGAGCGAAGATCCTCTTGATGCGCTTAAAGCAGTTCTGAATGAGCTGAGGGCAGGAAAAGCACTTGTCGAGCCTGTGCCATTACCAGCAGAGCCCTTTAAGCTTGGGACTGTAGAGCGGATTAGCGATCGCATTAGGGACGATATCAATTTGTATGTGGAGCAATTCGAGGAATTAGAAGATACTGAGGATGACGATGAGTTTTTGAGTGACATGGCAGATTTTGCCACAGATAGCTTTAGCGACGAGGTGACAGCAATTACACTAAAGGTAATTACTCCACAGCCAAACCCTGAATCAGAAGACACCAAAGCACTACTCAAGTTGTACCGCGATGCCTGTTCAATCCAGGATTGGGATACTGCCTCTGAGGTGATTAGATATGCAGATTGGCACTATTTAAAAGAAATAGGCGAGCTACAGCTAATCCTGGAATTGCACGAACAACTTCTACCTAGTAACTGGCGTAGTGGTGGACGGAAGGTCAGCAACCCCTATCGACACTGGCAAATTTTACACAACAGCGGTGGGGCTTGTTATTACCTGGGTAATTTTGAAGCCTCAGTTGAATTGTATGAAACAGCACTTGCCCTCATCCGCCAACTAGATCGCCCCGATCTAGAGTTGACGATGCTCTATGGTCTAGGACTTGCCAATCAAGCTTTGGGACAGGACCAAACTGCAATTAGATATTTTCAGCAGTATCTAATGCACGCAATTGAGCAAAAGGATGAACAGGCTCAAACAACAGCACTGTGTAACTTAGGAAATATTTACTATGCCCTGCGCCAGTATCGTACTGCAATTAGCTATTACCAAAAGTTCCTCGGAACAGTCACAGAGAGCGATTTCTTGGTCGGAGAAATTAATATTTTAGGTAATCTTGGTAGTGCTTATTACAAACTTGGTAACTATCAAGCTGCCATCAACTATCAGCAAAGATATTTAGACATTGCTAAAGCATCAGGTCATCGAGAAAGAGAGGCGATCGCCCTAATCAGCCTGGGATTTGCCTATAGTGCTTTAGGGTTAGAGCAAACAGCCCTAGAGCATCACCAGCAAGCACTCAATCTGGCACGCCAACTGCGCAGTCATCGTTTACAGGTGTCAGCACTCAAGGGGCTAGGGCATAGCTTTCGCGATCTAGATAATGCTCGTATGGCAATCTCTTGCTATCAACAATGGCTTGAAATCGCTCAACTAATTGGCGATCGCGACGCGCAGGTGCAAGCAATGTGCAGTTTGCGCAAGTTGCACGGCAGTCTTGTGAGAGCAAATTAACCTCCCAAAGACTAGAACTTTTTACACTGCCCGTGAACTTATTTGAAAGTTCCGCGTCATTAGCGCGGTGGTTTACTGACAAACATTAGAAAATTGCGAGCAATCTAACTACCAAATTTGGGAGCAAAGCCTTGTAGTTTTCGAAGACATCAGCTAACCTATCTAAGCCAATTTCAGGAGTTTCAAAGTCATGGCAGTATTTCTAGATTTAACAGAGAATCCCGATAATCGTACTTTTTCGCCAGGTGAGTTAGTAGGCAAATCTGTTCGCGGTTTAGGTGGTGCCGATACAATCAATGGATCGATCGATGCAGAAGAGATGAACGGGAACAGGGGGAACGACTCCATTAGCGGCGGTGGTGGCAATGACACCCTGTTGGGCGGTCAGGATAACGATACGGTTAATGGAAATGAGGGCAGTGATATCCTCAATGGCAATGCTGCCGATGACAGTGTATTTGGTAATACAGGCGATGATATTGTGCGTGGTGGACAAGGCAACGATCAGATATTAGGGGGCGATGGTAACGACTTCCTGTATGGTGACTTTGGCACTGACGCACTGACAGGCGGCAATGATAACGATGTATTCGTGCTGAGAACGGGCGCGGCAGTAGCTAATGCTTCTTTGGCTGATGTAATCCGTGACTTTGGCAATGGTGCCGATCTAATCGGTCTTACTGGCGGCATCACTGAGTCAGGTATAACCCTAGTAGCTGGTGGTGGAAGCCTACCCTTTAGCAATGCTGACACCTTAATTAGATTAGGAACAGGTGGAGATTTCTTAGGTGTAGTTCTAGGGAAAACCACTTCTGAGCTTGCCGGTCGATTCACAACTGCACCAGGCTGATAATTTAGGATTGGATTAAGATTTTGGTGAGGCTGTGCCGCGCTTAGCGCGGCACAGCCTCACTTTTTATTGAGATGCAAACCGCTACAAAGCATTAGGGATATAAGTCGACTCACTAACCTAATAACAATATTGATAGAATAGATATAGCTTCAGATAAGTATATTCCTCTCTGGAGCTAGGTTTAGAGCTTTTCCTACAAAAAACGAGGAAATAATTCTCTCACTTCTTAGCATGTAGTGCATATGTAAAATGGGGTGGCAGTACCTGTTTATATCTGCTCTTTGGAACTAGTGAAATACTATTACAGGCAGCGTTATCGGGTATGGTGAAATATTGAGGGCATATAAATGCCTGAGGGCGATAGGGTGGTCAGAAGTAGTCCCCCTGGCAAAAAGATCTTTAAAATTGAAGTTTTAGGATTGCGTGTAGCGTAATCGCAGATGGCATTTCCGAGAACTAGGGGGAAGGAGCAGATATTCTACCGTTCTGCTGATGGAAGGTCGCGTACATACGGCGATCGCAATAAAGAACAGAATTGAGCCGAGCTATTCGGCAAACAAGAGAGGAAAATAATATGGCTACTTTTTTAGGAACCCCTGCTAACGATAGTTACACGGCAACTCCTGAGGGTGATGATGCCAGAGGTTTGGGCGGCAACGATACTCTCATCGGTAACAGTGGTCAGGATACGTTGAATGGTAACTTTGACAATGACTTGCTGCTCGCTGACAGTAGTGCATCAACAGCAGGTGGTAATGATAGCCTCTTCGGAGGTCAAGGTAATGACACGATAGTTGGTGCAAGATTTGGGTTTAGCGGCGATGTACTACTTGGCAACCGTCATAATGACTTGCTAATTGCTTCTACCAACGGCGGTAACACGCTATTTGGCGGGCAGGCTGAAGACACGCTATATGGCAGTGTCAGTGGCAGCAACGTCATGAATGGTGATATTGGCAATGATGTGTTGATTGCTGGTCTGGGTGGTGATCGCATGCTGGGTGGTGAAGGTAACGACACCATGATCGGCGGTGCTGGCAGTGAAAATATGTTTGGAGGAAGTGGTTCCGATGAGTTCCAATTCTTTAGTGCAGTACCCAACGATCTGTCTATGTTTACAGGGCCAGAGCAAGTGGCAAGGAGCAGAGGTGGGTTTGGTGGTGGCGACACTATCTTTGACTTCAGCACTGGTGACAGAATAGCTATCAGTCAGCTAGATCGCGATGCCACAGTCAGCATGACAACAAACACCGCAGGCGCGGCAGTAATTACCATTGCTGGTACTGCTAGCAGCGGGCAACCTGCCAATAATACGATTACGGTGGTGGGTTTAACGAAGGATCAACTTTTGAATCCTGGTGCGCAGTTACTGGCGATTAATGGCAGCTTCATCACTGCTGTTGATACGGTTACCACAGGTAATACATCCGTCTTCACTGTAGGTGGTGATGGTGGTATCAATGGCAAGAGTTTGGTGGGTAGTCCCATTGCTGATTCATTCTCACCTATTGCAGGTGTGGCCACAACCGCAAACGGCATCCTGCTGCAAACCACAGTGAACGACGACATTCTCACTGGTAATGGTGGTAATGACATCATGGATGGCGGTGCTGGCAATGACAGGATTAATGGTGGAGATGGCGCTGACACACTGATTGGTAATCTTGGAGCCGATACACTCACTGGCGGTGATGTTTCTAATGACATATTCAGATTCGTCAACTTCACTCCTGGTGAAGTTGATGTAATTACCGATTACAGAGGGGCTGCAGGTATTGAAGATGATCTCGTTGAGATTAGTGCTGGGGCGTTTGGCGGTAGCGCGGTCGCACCAAAAGCTCGGGCTGGGTCGTGCCTTGTTCCAGGACGCAGCGCGGCGAGTGCTCCATGCCGCCGAAGTGATTGGCATTCGAGGACTGCTTGTACACGCGCTGTCCGACGAG
>JANMRU010000188.1:0-4205 GCA_031388585.1 Pseudanabaena sp. SOY_30_concoct_251
TGAAGAGGTGCTAATGGAAACCTATGCCCAAGAAATTACTGACGAGTTTATCGTGCCAGTCAGGATTGCTAAAGGTGCGATAGAACCTGGTGACGGTGTGATTTGCTTTAACTTTCGCCCCGATCGCTCACGCGAAATTACGCAGGCTTTACTGAATGGCGATTTCAAGGGTTTTGCCCGCTCTCGGCATATTGCGCCGCTGCATATGGCAACCTTTACGCAGTACGATGCCAGCTTGCCAGTAGATGTCGCTTTCCCGCCTCAAAACCTAGATCACATGCTGGGTAAAGTAATTGCCAGTCATGGATTACAGCAATTTCGGGCAGCGGAAACCGAGAAATATGCCCATGTCACCTATTTCTTTGATGACTGAGGCCAGATTGCCTGCTGCGTCGTAGACCATCTTCATTCCAAACTTACTTTCTCATTGCCGTTAGTTAAGCAACTCTGTTATTCTACTTTGCCATGCGAACGGACACACTTTTCTTTCAATTATTCCAGACTTTTCACACTCTGCTCTTCGAGTTGATCGAGCAGCCAGTATCCACTGCTGACGGCTATGAGTTCGTCTCAGCCGAGGTGAAGGAGAAAGCTTTTCGCTTCGATGGCATCTTCTTGCCAGATGTGGCAGATAAGCCGATCATCTTCATAGAAGTACAGTTTCAGCCCAAACCAGATTTCTACTGGGCATTTATTTCAGAGATTTTTCTGTATCTCAACCAATATCAACCTGAACAAGATTGGCAAGCAGTGGCAATTTTTGAACGACGCAGTTACGATCCTGGGGAATTGCCTCATTTTCGTGAGTTGCTGAAGAGCGATCGCATTGTGCGGGTTTATCTAGAAGACTGGCTTGATCGCCAAACCAGTTCTTTGGGTATCGCGATAGTGCAATTGATCTTGGCATCAGAGGCAAGCGCACCTGAACTTGCTAAACAGTTAGCTGTGCAAGTGGAACAAGGTACTACATTGCTCCTGCGTGAAGAAGTAGTAGAATTTATTGAGACGGTGCTGGTATATAAGTTTCCGCAGTTAAGTCGAAAGGAGATTGAGGCAATGTTTACAATTGACGATTTAAAGCATACGCGGGTTTATCAGGATGCGAAGCAAGAGGGTATGCAGCAAGGTATGCAGCAAGGTATGCAGCAAGGACAGGCAGCACTGCTCCTACGGTTACTTGATCGCAAATTTAGCTCTTTGAATCAGGAGCTACGATCACAAGTTGAAAAATTCTCTACTACTCAACTGGAGAGTCTAGCGGAAGCGATCTTAGATTTCGATCGCGTCGCCGATCTTGAAGCTTGGTTACAAAAACAATAATCAGTTTCCTCGATAGTGCTGTAAGCGATCGCTTCCTCAATCTTAATCTCATAGAAAATTGATATATGCGATCGCTCTAATAACAAACGTAAGCTTTGGCAATAAGAGCGATCGCTTCGGTGATATCCCTGAATAAATGGCGATCGCACCAACAAAAATCCGCTTGCCGATCGCTGCAATGATATTCCAGAATTAGATAATTGGTTGCGATCGCTATCTCAATCTTAGATTCATAGAAAATCGATATATGCGATCGCTCTGACAACAAACGTAAGCTTTGGTAACCCAGCGATCGCTTCGGTGATATTCCAGAATTGGATAATTGGTTGAGATCGCTACCTCAATCTTAAACTCAAAGAAAATCGATATATGCGTTCGCTCTGACAACAAATGTAAGCTTTGGCAATAAGAGCGATCGCATCAGGGGGAAGCTGATGATGTAGAACTATCGATTGCATCAAAAGGATTAGTGTACCAATTCCAAAATTTATCCTTCAATTTTCGTAGCTTGGGAGGCATGTTACTGAGAAACGAGTGATTTGGATCGTCGGATTCAACAGTTTGACATATCAGTTGCCAACCACGAGGTAATGTTTTCCAGTAGGTAGTTTGCCATGGAGTAAGTAGTTCCCATTCTGCCGTACTTAAAACAGCTACTTCTTGCCACATATACGGCAATGCAGCAACCTCAATTTGAGCATTTCGACGGCTACTCGTCCTGATAGTTAAAGTCCCATGAGATACACCACAGTCAATGTAAAGACTCCACTGCGGCTTGGATAAAGTTTCCCACTGTACCCCACCTAAAGAAGACAAACCGTAGTAAATATCAAATTCGCGCGTCAAACCTTTCTCAATATTCAGAGAATTTAACTCTGTATCTATAGGATGTTCCCAGTCATCATTCTCATAGCGTCTCCCAGCTATCCAACCATTATGGTAAGCAGCGTGTAGTGTTTCAACAAGAGCTGTATGAGTTAGTTCATGACCTTTACGTCTATTCATGATTTCCGCTAAATTATCACTAGTCAGAACCCATAAAGGCCACCAACCGCCATGCACAAAGTCTAGAATTCGATATATTGCTTCATTCATAGTTCTATCAATGTTTTTCGGGACTTAGAATAGCTCCTCTTTTACTTTTCATTGGATTTCCTCCATTTTCTTCGCAACAATTACATTGTCCTACTGAGCCAAGATAAACCCCTTTGCTATTTTTCACGTTCCAATGAACTCCAACTTCATATCCATTAGGATTTCCTTTTCGGCAAGGTCCTTTATTGGCTGCGGCTGCGTCACGAGGCTCAGCATTCGGGAAAAAACTTTTTGCAGCAGACTTTGCGTCAGGCCACAAGTACCACCCCGGCAATTCAGCACAAGGTATAAGTTTTGGAAGTACATCTTTACAGGTTTTTTTCTTATCCTTGCAGTTTGGATCATCAGGGCAACTTGGGGGATGAGGGATAGGTGTAGGCCAAGGTGTAGGCTTAGGATTTGGTGTAGGCCGAATAGGTTTAGGGGCGAGTGGGGTATCAGGTAGAGAAGGAACTAGTGGAGGAGCTTGAGGTTGCTTTGGTTGGGTGGTAAATAGCCATACTATTCCTGCCCATATTGCTCCAAATGCTGCTCCTAGCCATCTCCCAGCAACATCCACAACTGTGTCTTCAAGACCGAAGGGATCTGTTGCATTTGTTGAGCTATTCCCCACGTACCTATAAAGATTTGTATCGCCAGCGATAAAGCTAATTGGATCTTCTGAAATAAACCTCCCCACAACAGGATCGTAATAGCGCGAACGGTAGAAATACAACCCCGTATCAGCATCAAACTCACGTCCAGTATAACCAAACCGAGTCGTGTTCCCAGCATTCGACTGACTGGTAAGATTCCCAAAACTATCGTATTTCCGGTGATTCTGCACCACACCAGCACTACTCACCAGATCCCTTACCGTACCCAAATTATCCGCCAACGTCCAAAGAATATTGCCATTACTGTCCCGCCAGCACCATATCCAGGACAGGGCCATAGAGATAGCGATGCGTCAGATTGTTATTGTTATCAAAGCTCAAGATGATATGGTCGCGGTCATAGACAAACCTTCGTTCCGCTACAGGCGGTATAGTCGGCAATCCTTCTGGATAAACACTCTTGCTAATGCGACGATCAAATACGTCATATAGATAAGATGCTGATTTGGTGACCCTAGTCCCGCTTTTTGTCTCCACCTTCGTCAAACGGTTGCGATAGTCCCAAGTGTAATCGGTGACTTCAGTTGTTTTGGTGCGCTTGAGGCGATTCCCCTCATTGTCATAGGTATAGGTATAACCAGCAGCACTTTGCAAACGATTATTCGTCGTAGTCGCATAACCCGTATTCCTGCGATTGCCATTGGCATCATAAAGATAAGCCTCATCAGTCTGATAGCTATGATCTACCGCCGTCACCTGATCCGTATTGTCATAACTATAGGCACTGGTGCCATCAGGCGAAGTACCCTGCGTAATCCGTGCCACCGCATCATAAACCCAAGTCTGATTTGATATCACATTTGCACCCTGCTGATGCACCATCCTTGTCAACCGACTCGCCGCATCGTAGGTATGCGCACTGCTCACCACTGGCGCAGACACATCTACCGATGCATAGCGATTGATTCCCGTAATCTGGCTGACGGCATTGTAGGCAAAGTCAGCCCGCTTATTGCTCACACCCGTCCCTGATTGCGTAACCTGCGTCAAACGCTGGAGCACATCATAGCCAAACGTTGTTGTACCCATCGCTTGCGCATTAATCGTATCGCTGAGACTAAGGTGATTCCCCACACTGTCATAGACATTACTCAGCACCACATTCGGCACACCAGGCGTACCGCTATTGTCCTC
>JANMRU010000271.1:0-2124 GCA_031388585.1 Pseudanabaena sp. SOY_30_concoct_251
CGTGTGCAGTCAGGAGGTCGCGAAGTTTTAATTGAGCAGTTCTCTCAGCGCGGAGCAACAGTTGAGGCTGTGCCAGCTTATGAGTCAGGATGTCCAACCCAAATCGATCTGATCGCACTACAAGCAATTCGGGCTCAACAAATAGATGCGATTACGTTTGCGAGTTCCAAGACAGTCAAGCATTTCCATCAGTTGCTTTCAGGAGTTGCAGCGCTAGAGTCATGGCAAGCCTGGATTGCAGACGTGAAGATTGCATCGATTGGCCCCCAGACTTCTGCAACTTGTCATGAGCTTTTGGGGAGGGTAGACATTGAGGCAGTGGAATTTACGTTGGAGGGTTTAACGAAGGCGATCGGCAAAATTAGGTTAAACAACTAAGCTCTAATGTTTGATTTTTCTGCGTTTTGGGCGGGTTATCCTTAATTTATTACACACCTATTAATTATCTATCCAGCGCAATGGAGGTTGCAGGTGAAGACTAGTTGAGAGATATTTTGCGTTAACTGCTCTGGTAGTAATGTTTAGTTTGAGTCAATCAGTGGAGCGCTCACAATGAGAAAATTACTGCGCTTAAGCCATCATGAGATCATTTGTTTAATCTCAAAGTTGCCTGCGGCAAAATAAGTTCAACTCTTGTGCTGCTCAAGGTCTAGGTAGGGACTGTACATTGAGGTTTTTCATTGGCGTTCAAAATCAATTCGGTTTTGGAAATGCCATAATGGTAGCTAAGTAATAATTCTTGAATACTATGTTCATTGAGCGCAAAGTCAACCACTCTACTAATACGGTTGAGCTATGGAAATGCGAATGGGAAAATCCTGGAGGTGCTTCAGCCAAGAAGCGGTATGTTCATAAAATTGGAGAAGAACAACCCTTAAAACCAGAGGGTGAAAACGCTTGGAATCAGGCTAACGCGATTTGTTGGGCATCCGGTCGTACTCTCGGAAATATTGCTGTTTTTTCCAGGTCTATTCTTGGAAGTTTCCCCGCACAGGCAGGAGATAATGCCTTTTTGCCTTGTGATTTTGTCCCGGCTGGAAAATTTCGACATGGTGCTGACCGATGGTGGTGTCGAACACATCAAACACATTGGGGAACAAAGGCTGACCACGAATCATCCGACAAGTCAGGAGTGATGCTTTGTGCCAACTACTCACAACCAATGAACTACACTCTTTCTCCTTTAGAAATTGATGTGATTGACTATGCGGAAGTGGGGATATGGTGTTCACTTCCAACAGCTCTATCTACCAAGTTGATAGAGTCTCGTGCTCCCAAAATTCATGTTCATTTGCGTCCTAAGTCACAAGGGAAGAAATCGATAGACGATGACTTTGACGCTATTTCATTGCTATATCACGAAGATTTGGGACTGTTTGCCAATGCTGAGATTACCCGCGTAAATTTCACTCCACCTGCTGCTTTTGAGTTCTTCTGCGCTGTCGAAGAAGATCGAGATATGACCTGTATCAACTGCTCTCACTGCGGTTATCCTCACTTAGATTTAGGTGATTTTGCACGGAAACCTCATCGAAAACATTTCTGCGGCAATTGTGGTTGTGATAGCACTTGGAGCCGGGAGCATATTGTGTCAACACCTCTTAAACCTTTGTATGACCAATTTGCAAAAAACACACAGTATAAGGAACCAGACAGAATGCTAAACCTGGATTTGGATAAGTACTCAGGCTGTGATTACGAAATCTGGGCATCTACCCCAGCAATCGTGTGGTCGGCAGATCGCCCGCAGGAAAAAGGAATTCATGTTCATGTTAATGCTGAAGCAAAACGCATTGTTGACGATACATTCAGTGTTGTAATACTCAACGGTCAGACTCTCAAGCGGAAGGACGTTCTTCAAGCAATGCTTGATCGCACAATTACATGAGACGGTTATCCAGTTTCATGCCAGTTCTGTAATTATGCAACCATTAGTCTAACTTCCAGAAGCTGAAGAATATTGAGAACTGTCCATCAACATTATATTGAGGCAATCTAATGTTGAACGTCACCGTTGATGAAATCCAACGAGATCCCTTAAAATATCTCCACCAAGTAGAAGCTGGGGAAACACTCGTCATTGTTAGATTTGATAAAGCGATCGCTGTGCTAACTCATTACCCT
>JANMRU010000276.1:0-4403 GCA_031388585.1 Pseudanabaena sp. SOY_30_concoct_251
GGGGTAATACTTTCGGTGCTAATCCTTTTGCTGACTATGCCAGTCTACTTATTTGGGGACTTAGTGCTGATGTAGCTAGTCGCAGCTTAGGTGATTTAGGAAGATCGAGTAGTAATGACAATAAAGCAATAGATAACAGTGGTCTCACGATCCGTCGTGTGCCTTCAGCACGAAGCTCATCAGAAACACCTGATAGAGAAACTATGAACTGTCTGGGTTTCCGATCCCAATTTCTATACTTTTCAGACTCATCAGGGGCGACTAGTTCATCCATTACTTCGATCTTTGAATCTTGAATATTCTTGGCTAAATCATCTACCTTCTGAAGTTCAGGGATGGAGTACTTCCCTCCGCTCATGGGAATTCCTAATCCTTGTATAAGCTGTCTTGTTTCAGTTATCAGATTATAAGCTTTGGTTAAGTCTTCATCATTACGCGGGTAATTTTGTAAAAGTCTCCAGGCATCACCAATTGTCCGGGTAATGTCTTGAGAACTCTTTTCTCCGACTCTATCTTTCATTGATTCCCACGAATCCTGCATTTGTCGAATCTTTAAAAGAAGATTCATTCGTTGAGTAATAGCTGTAAATTCCCCTTCAGCGACTTCTTTCTTCAATTTACGGCGAATAACTTCTTGTCTTACATCCTGAAGCATTTTGTTCAGCAATTGTTTATCATCTAGGTGAGCTTTTTGGTCGATATCACTTTTTAGACGATCAATTTCATCCAATGCCTTCGATTGATCTTTCCCTTGTTCTTGCCAGTCCTTAAAGAGTCTTCCTAAAATAATCCCAACTATTAGAGTCAAAATAGGTACAAAAGGTCTTGTTCTTACTTTAAGGTCTACTGGTATTGACAAACGTTCAGTTCGACCTTCAATACTTAAGTAGATAGCTCCAGAGTAGTGGTCTGCTGGCATAGCAGATCGAGTCAATGTAATTGGCAGGGAAACAATTTGGTTGCCAGAAAGAGGATTAAGGTCTTTTAGATCTTTAGATAATTTAATCTGTGCATCAGTCAATTGATATCCAGTCTGATTGCTTTCTACAACCGATTGAATACTGGAAATTGATACAGGCGTAGGCGTAGAGTTATCAAATTGTAGTTGACGATTATCTTGAACAGCACCTTCACCTAACAGGAAACGGGCAAGAGAGCAATCAAACCCCCAGCAGTTGACTAAGCGGAGTTGGAGTTGATTAGTACTGCCCAGTGGTGTTAGAGTGGGACGAGCCTTTGCAACTATCTGTACGGGAATTTCTACTTGTGATTGTGGTTGTCCCGCAATTAAAAGCTTGACTTGTCCTTCATAAGTTCCAGGTAACTCAATACCTGTAACTTGTACTTGAAAGTCTTTAGGAATTCCATTTACCAGTTTTGGTTCACCAACAAACGTTACCTTCTGGCGACCGATCCTCTCATCTCCCTCCTTCCGCTTCAAGTCAGAAGACAAGAATGTAAAAGTTATAGGTTCTTTCCCTTGTGGGATTAAACGCAAATTCCCTGCAAAAGGACTTCCACTATCAGTCCAACTTGTAATTGATAGAGGTGTATCAGTAGGGTCAACAATAATTTGAGTATTAGTCTGCGCCAACACAGGTAGAGAGGAAACAAGAAGAGGTATAAGAATAATCGATAGCCATTTTTTCATAGTGTATCTTCAGAAGTAATATGAGTCTGGTTCCATAGTTCTTTGTTCGGGGAGAAGTAATGGAGTTATTGCTTGAGCCAATGAAATTTCATGAGCGGCATAGAAAGAATAGATAAGCCCAAGAGGATTTTTCAATTCTTTCAAAAGCTCACGTCGGACATTCAGCATAGCCTTTCCTAGTGTTTCGCCTTCAAAAAATCGTCGAATTAGCCTGATAGCATAAGCCGCTGCCAACCGTTCAGATACCAAACATTCGGTAGCAATTATTCCGCTGGCTCCAGCAGCTCGAAAATCTTCAATTAAATTGATATAGCGATCAGGGTCAGAAACACCAGTAGCACAACCATTCAAATACACGATTGGTCGATGTCTCCAAACGGATTCATACCGACGAATTAGATGACTCCTAACTACCTGTTTTTTGTTTATAGCAACGTTGGGATCTTCTCTCTTCTTATTACCCAGTTGTAGGAAAGGCTCATTAGAGTCATCTACATCACCATGACAGTAGAAATAGACTAAATCCAATTTTGAGCCGTGTTCTTCCCAGATTTCCTCCATCTGTGAACGAATATCAGCAATTAGAAGTCGGACATTCTGCTGTCCTAACTCCTCTAGTTCCTCCTTGTGCTTGTCTAGAGTTGCAAATTCGCGACAAACATTCCAATTCAAATAAAGTGGCAATGTATTATCAATTTTTCTAACTAGACTAGGGACTTCAGAGGACTTATTGCCTACCCAACATGGAGGTTGTTCGACCGAGTAACGGTAGCCCCAGAATGAGTTGGGACAAACTACTTTAGGATTATTGGCAGCAGGGCAAAGATTGCCTTTTTGGTCAGAGCAATCTGGCTTGCGTTGAGCAAACTCCTTACAAACATAGGTTTCTCCTGGCTCATAATACACTTTACGTTCATAGAGAAATCCCCAAGGAATTGTTGCCTTGCCAATATCAAACGTGCTGAGATTTATTTGTATAGCGGTTCCGGGTCGAAGAAGAGATTGTAATTGCTGCCCTTGAACTTCATTAGAAAGACCGCTAGAATTTAGGAGCATTTGGTGAAGCATGTATCCTTTTGTTGCCAACAAGGGAAGCCATTGGTCTAGAAGCTTGTCATTTCCTTCATCTCCCATCAACAGATACCCAATAAACTCCTCACCATCAATGGTTTCTCCTGTTCCAGCCATCATTTTGAGGTGCTTTCGTAATCCACCTACAGCTCCAATTAACACGTCAGAACTTAAATAGTTTGAATAGGTTGCTATTCTTTCATCTCCTTCAGTACGATCCATCACATCGAGTACTAAGCTCCCTTCAGACGAACCTACATTTATAGTCAGTACTCGTTCTGGAACAAGACGAATGTCGGCTGGTCTAATTAACTCACCTTACGCGGATAACTGAGAAGGTTTCAGGGACTGCCACGCAGCAAATGCCTGCTTCAGTGCCTGAATGTACAACTTCGATTTAAGCGCAAAATGGTTTTGCTTAGACTGAAGCTTCAGCACCTCCAATTTGATATAGCCCCACAATGCGGCAAAGAAATGATTGGTCTGACTGTTTATCGTCTGTGTGGGCGACTTTGATAGACTTACGTTCTGCTTGAGCGATTTATGATACTCTTCAACTTTCCATCGTTTTTGATAAATTGTTGTGATGCGCTCGTATGTCAAACTCGTATCACTTGTCACCAAATAGAGAATGCCTATACTGCCATCTTCGTTTGTGAAGATTTGTTTGGCTAACAATAATGGGAATTCTACCCCTTCAAGGTAGATTGGCTTGATGCATTCACTTTTGATATCTACAGCCTCGATACCGACATACTTGCCCTTTCTTTTGGCATCTTGACTCACTGCTACCTTGCGATTGCTTTTCAGTGGCATAATAAAATCTTTCTTCAGTTCTTGCTTGATGAATTTCATGTTCTCTACTGCTGCATACCAAATGTCATTCAGTACATAACTAAACTCAACTTGATTTTGTACTGCTTGCTTTATCATTTGTCGATAATGCTCGTTTTTCGTAACTGTACTTCGTCTCTTCGTTTTCCCTGTCTTTGCATCTTCGTAGGTTTCTGTCTTCGTCACCAACACAAACCCGATGGGCAATGATACTCCTTGGCTATGATATAAAAGGCTGATGAAGTTTATGCCTTTCACTTGTCTATCTTTGCTATGGTCATAGTGCCAGCAGATATGCTCATTTTCATCTGTATATGCTTTCTCTTCGATGCTGTCGTCTACTATCAGTACTCCTGACTTGTCTTCCACCTGTCTGACATATGGTTTTGCTATTTGCCAGATTTCCTTTGACCCTGCTTTCTTTTTTGCTAAGCTTCTGGTGATCTGGTCATGGCTTACGGCTCCGTCCAGCAACTCGGATAACCCTGTGGCTGTAGTTGCCCCAAAAGAACTGACGAGATAATCACTGTATAGATCTAGTATGGCTTTGTCCATGATCTCTTATCCCCTTTCTTCCTCTTTTACTCTATCATTTCATCCGCGTAAGGTGAGTAATTCATAGAAATCCTTGAAAATTTCCTCTGCATAATCACTTTTGTTTTGAAAATGAAGATAGAGAAGATGAGATATAAATTGGTGAAAACCAAGATTATAAAAAATAGAATTTTTGCTGGCTATAGTTGGTTCAAAAATATATTCATAGAACTTGCAGGCAAGATTGTATTTTTTATGATGCACAGTCACTTTTGCCCGATCGCTGAAAGTTGCCAGGATACACGCTATAGCC
>JANMRU010000279.1:0-7442 GCA_031388585.1 Pseudanabaena sp. SOY_30_concoct_251
GGAATTTGTCTAAAGTTAGGTTTCTTGAGTAATTTCTACCTCCTTGCAGTTACATTGGGAACAGGTGTTTTATCAGTTTCTCTTTTCTTCTTTCCCCCTTTGCAACGTCGCCGCTTGCTTGCTGCCTATCGTCAACATGAACCGAATTTGATTAGACCATAAGTTCTTAGATAACCACTATCAGTATGGTGATGAAATTAGGGAACAAAAAGTGTATTACTCAAGGCAGGATTTAGCTATAAGTCAGCAAAAGGAAGCCATACAAAATGGTCACATCCTTTACTGCCGGGGAAGATTACCTTATCAGGCAGCGATGGTAATGATGCACAACCCTATCAGGAAAAGGATGTTGATAAAGCGATCAAAAGGCTAGAAGAAATTCAAAACCAACAGGAGGAAAGTTGATGAACTATCACTATTCAATAATTATTCAATGGTCAGAGGAGGATCGATGTTTTGTCGTGAGTTTACCTGAATGGGGAGAGTTTTGTCATACGCATGGAGAAACCTATGAGGAAGCTCTCAAAAATGCCCAAGAAGTTTTACAGCTTTTGGTCGATTCATCCCTTGAAGAAAGTGAAGCTTTGCCCGCACTACAGACTTTTGATAAATTGCTTCAAACTGCATAAGTGCGATTAGCAATTTAAAAATTAGTTAACTAATGAAAAAGCGCAAGTTGCTAGAAAAAGTTCTCTCTGGCTCAAAAAATATTCAGTTTGGTGAAATGGTCACACTAATTGAGGCTTTTGGGTTTAGTCGCGCGCGCATCAATGGCAGTCACCATATTTTCAAACATCCCGACCTAAACGATTTGGTCAACATTCAAAATCGCAAAGGTAAAGTAGCGCCATATCAGGTACGCCAGTTTTTATCGCTGGTCGAGGAATATAATCTCACATTGGAGGAAGAGGCATGAAAGACTATCACATTAATATCTTTTACAGCGAAGAAGATGAAGGATATGTTGCTGACATTCCAGATCTTAAGTATTGTTCAGCGATTGGTGATACACCAGAAGAAGCTTTAAGAGAAGTTTTGCTAGCTAAAACTTCATGGCTTGAAGTCGCACAGTTAGAGGGCAAATCTATTCCACACCCCAAATATCGACCTGTAATTTATCAACTTGCCAGCTAATTGCAAAATCATGAATGTTCGCATTAACCAAAAAGTTAGCTCTACAAAGTCACATCCGCAGCTACGCATAATCTCGCTGATTCCAAGCGCTACAGAGATTGTGGCAGCATTAGGCTTGAGCGATCGCCTCGTAGAACGCTCCCATGAATGCGACTATCCAGATGTAGTTAAGCATCTGCCGATATCCAACGGGTAATTAATTGTTCACTCTGAACTATTTGCCTCTGGTCATCGCGATCGCGGCTGGCAGCATCTTATGGTCTGAATAAAGTGGTACTACTCCTCAAGAGTGGGCGGGATATCCGTACTGGGCTAAACTCAGTATGCCTATGTTACTATTAACACTAACCGGAACGCAGCGATTAGTGGGACACACGCCATGTTTGAACGCTTTACAGAAAAGGCTATTAAAGTCATTATGCTGGCTCAGGAAGAAGCACGTCGTCTGGGTCACAATTTCGTTGGCACAGAGCAAATTCTCCTGGGTCTAATCGGAGAAGGAACAGGCGTTGCTGCCAAAGTCCTCAAGTCCATGGGCGTAAACCTCAAAGATGCCCGTATTGAAGTAGAGAAGATTATTGGACGAGGCTCCGGTTTTGTCGCAGTTGAGATTCCCTTTACGCCAAGAGCCAAGCGGGTTCTGGAGCTTTCGTTAGAAGAAGCTCGACAGTTAGGCCATAATTACATCGGTACTGAACACCTACTGCTTGGACTAATCCGCGAAGGTGAGGGCGTCGCAGCAAGAGTATTAGAAAATTTGGGCGTAGATCTTTCAAAGGTACGCACACAAGTAATTCGAATGCTGGGCGAAACCGCTGAGGTGACTACTGGGGGCAGTCAGGGTCGCACCAAAACTCCTACCCTAGATGAGTTTGGTTCTAATCTTACCCAGATGGCGGCAGAAGGTAAGCTCGATCCAGTAGTTGGTCGCCAAAAGGAAATTGAACGAGTTATTCAAATTCTGGGTCGTCGCACCAAGAATAATCCCGTCTTGATTGGCGAACCTGGAGTTGGTAAAACGGCGATCGCTGAAGGCTTAGCTCAACGCATTATTACCGGTGATGTGCCAGACATCCTCCAAGATAAGCGCGTTGTTACCTTAGACATCGGCTTACTAGTCGCTGGTACTAAGTACAGAGGCGAATTTGAAGAACGACTCAAAAAGATCATGGATGAGATCCGTTCCGCTTCTAATGTAGTGCTGGTAATCGATGAAGTGCATACGCTGATCGGCGCAGGTGCCGCTGAAGGCGCGATCGACGCAGCTAACATCCTTAAGCCAGCTCTAGCACGTGGCGAATTGCAATGCATCGGGGCAACCACACTTGATGAATATCGCAAGCACATCGAGCGTGATGCAGCTTTAGAGCGACGCTTTCAACCAGTTCAGGTTGGCGAACCTAGCGTCGAGGAAACCATTGAAATCCTTTATGGCTTGCGCGAACGCTACGAACAGCATCACAAACTCAAGATCTCGAATGAGGCGCTAGAGGCTGCGGCTAAGCTAGCCGATCGCTATATTTCCGATCGATTCCTGCCCGACAAAGCGATTGACCTGGTTGACGAGGCTGGCTCGCGCGTCAGGCTGATTAACTCTCAGCTTCCCCCTGCTGCCAAGGAGCTTGACAAAGAGCTACGCCAGTTGCTCAGGGATAAAGATGAAGCGGTGAGGTCGCAGGACTTTGATAAAGCTGGAGCACTTCGCGATCGCGAAATCGAGATCAAGCAAGAGATCAAAACGATGACTCAAGCCAAGAAGTCCGAACCCAGCAAAGAAGAAGAGTTAATTGTTAACGAAGAGGATATCGCCCACATCGTTAGCTCCTGGACTGGCGTGCCAGTTAGTAAGCTCACTGAGTCTGAATCGCTGAAGCTGATGCAGATGGAAGAAACTCTTCACCAGCGCCTTATCGGTCAAGAGGAAGCCGTAAAAGCAACCTCCCGTGCGATCCGACGCGCTCGCGTTGGGTTAAAGAATCCCAATCGCCCGATCGCTTCTTTCATCTTCTCTGGGCCTACAGGTGTGGGTAAGACAGAATTAACTAAGGCTCTGGCGGCCTACTTCTTTGGCTCCGAAGATGCCATGATCCGACTTGACATGTCTGAATATATGGAGCGCCATACAGTTTCCAAGCTGATTGGTTCGCCACCAGGCTATGTAGGCTATAACGAAGGCGGTCAGCTCACCGAAGCGGTACGTCGTCGCCCTTATACGGTAGTGCTATTCGATGAAATTGAAAAAGCTCACCCAGATGTATTCAATCTCCTGTTGCAAATTTTAGAAGATGGTCGTCTGACTGATTCTAAGGGTCGCACTGTAGATTTCAAGAATACATTGCTGATTATGACTTCCAATATTGGTTCCAAGGTGATTGAGAAAGGCGGCGGTGGCCTCGGCTTTGATTTCGCCGAAAACCAGGAAGATTCGCATTACACGCGCATCCGCTCTCTGGTTAACGAGGAACTGAAGCAGATCTTCCGACCAGAATTCCTCAACCGTCTTGATGAGATCATTGTCTTTAGACAACTCAACAAAGCTGAAGTGAAGGAAATCGCCGATCTGATGTTGAATGAGGTATTTAAGCGCCTCAAGGAAAAAGACATCGATCTTGCAGTCACCGAACGATTCAAAGAACTACTGGTACAGGAAGGATACAACCCTAGCTATGGAGCTCGTCCTCTACGTCGCGCAATTATGCGCTTGCTAGAAGACTCTTTGGCCGAGGAAATTCTGACTGGCAAGGTGCGCGAAGGTGCGGCGATCGTTGTCGATGTTGACGATGATGGCAAGGTAACTTGTACTGAGCAGCAATCGCAAATTGCTGGAACCGAAGATAGCCTCCAGCTTATGCCTTCGGGAAACTAGGACGTTATCTCTAGTCAACTAGGGCAGACACATAGGTCTGCCCGTCCAGCTAAAAGCTAAGTGCTGAAAGCCTGAATGAGTGTAGAAGAGTCTAAAATCGCTTTGGAAAGTCCTCCCTCCGTGCCCAAAACTTTGGCCGAGGAGGGCTTTTTAACTGTTGACATCCCTGAAGAGCCACCTAAATCTTTACCCAAATCCGAGGAAACCAAACCAAACCTTGGCGCGCATTCCCAAACAGCTTTAGTTGCCCCTGTTAATTTGGCTATAGGCCAAATTAGATTTAAAACTGTTGATGGTAGACTCACACTGCTATTGCCAGCCGCAGCGATCCTCAAAGCTGAAGATGGCTCTGAACATGTCGGGATAACTTGGACAGATTTACTTGAGCAACTGCAGCAGCGCCTAATTGGTGCTGAGCGCTTATGGCAGTCGGGTACACTTGTGTACTTGCTAGGCGGCGATCGCCTGCTGGATGGCAGTCAACTGCACGAGATCGCTGAGACACTGAAATCGCATCGACTGGTTTTGCACAGCGTTTCAACTCTACGGCGGCAAACTGCGATCGCTGCCGCAACTCTTGGTCTATCTGTAGAGCAGGGGAAAGTTGCGAATAACCTGTCACAAGCACTAAGTGCGCCAGCCGAACCCTTGTATGTCAAAATGACTGTACGATCTGGGACGGAGATCCGTCATCCAGGTAGTGTGATCGTTTTCGGCGATGTCAATGCTGGTGCTGAGGTGATTGCCGATGGCGATATTCTAGTATGGGGCAAGCTGAAGGGTATGGCTCATGCTGGTGCTAACGGTAATACCAAGGCTGTAATCGTGGCATTACACCTGGAAGCGACCCAGTTGCGGATTGCTGACTGTGTGGCTCGCGTTGACATACCGACAACTCAGTACAGCCCTGAGGTTGCCCATATCAGCACCACAGGTACCCCCAGCATTTGCATTATGCAGGCTGCTGATTATTTTTCTTCTATGAGATATTCGCCATCATGAGTCGTATCATTGTTATGACCTCCGGTAAGGGGGGAGTAGGCAAAACCACTTCTACCGCCAACCTGGGTATGGCTCTGGCTCGCATCGGGCGCAAGGTAGTTTTAGTCGATGCTGACTTTGGCTTGCGTAACCTCGATCTACTCTTAGGTCTGGAAAATCGCGTCGTTTATACAGCCCTAGAAGTAATAGCGCGAGAATGTAAGCTAGACCAGGCGCTAGTCAAAGATAAGCGCCAGCCTAATCTATCGCTCTTAGCCGCACCGCAAACGCGAAATAAAACTGCGATCACTGCCAACCACATGAAGGCTTTAGTGGAAGTGCTAGCCCGTTATTTCGACTACGTCTTAATCGACTGTCCGGCAGGGATTGAGACTGGCTTTCAGAATGCGATCGCTGGAGCGAAAGAGGCAATTATCGTTACCACGCCTGAAATCTCGGCGGTACGCGACGCTGATCGGGTGATCGGGCTATTGGAAGCGCATCGGATTAAGGATATCAAACTGATTATCAATCGCCTGCGTCCTACGATGGTTAAAGCCAACGATATGATGAGCGTGGAGGATGTACTTGAGGTTTTGTCGGTTAAACTTGTGGGAGTCATTCCCGAAGATGAGCAGGTAATTGTCTCGACCAATAAGGGGGAACCCCTAGTATTGGCAGAGAAGATGTCGCTCGCGGGTTTGGCATACGAAAATACAGCGCAGCGATTAGACGGACAGGCAGTGGATTTCATTGATTTAAATGCCACGAATGACTCGTTTGTTAATCGTCTGAAACGCTGGATCAGTGGCAATTCCAAGTAGGTTACACCATGATTATTGAGCTACTCGAACGTCTCTTTGGTCGCGACCAGATTACAAGCCGCACCAAGGTTAAACAACGCCTCAAGTTTATTTTGGCGCACGATCGCGCTGCCATTTCACCCCAAATATTTGAGCAGATGCGCCGCGAAATCATGCAGGTCGTCTCCAAATATGTGGAATTAGAAGAAGAAAATATTGAGATTAACTTAGAAAGCGATCGCGACCTCACCGCCGTAATTGCCAACTTGCCCATCCGTGCCATTCGCCTCATCCAACCCCCAAATGAGCCCGAGCCATCGCTAAAGCCTAGCGAAACCCTGAATAAAACTCCTAATGAAACCGTGCAGACATTACCAGTAGCTCCAGAACTGGAATTCGATCTATCCGAACTAGATCGCAAGTTAGAAGTTGCCCAGGATATTGCCAAACCAGAATAATTAACGTTTACAAATTACCAGCATGAAAATGAATAGGTGGGCGATCGCCATACTCGCGTGGGGTTTGGCATTTAGAAGCGCGATCGCTTACTTTCTGCAACCAGGATTTGACGAAGCCTATTACTACGTCTATACGCTCCATCCCAGCTTGAGCTATTTCGATCATCCGCCCTTGGTGGCTTTAACCACTGGCTTAGGGATTTGGCTGACTGGCGATGTATCGCAGTTCACAATTCGGATTGGCACGCTAATTTTATATACGGGCACGCTGCTATTTCTTTACCTCAGCAGCGCCAGGTTATTCTCCGAGAAAACAGCAACCCTAACTCTGGCGATCGCCACGACCATTCCATTTTTTCAGATTGGCTTTGGCACACTTACCCTCCCTGACAGCCCTTTGATGTTCTTCTGGTCGGCATGTTTATGTCTGGCCGCCTACGAGTTTTTTCCATCGCCTGGAAAGCCTGATGATTTTGCTGCAGATTATCACCCTACAAGCCGTCTAGCTTGGATTGGCTTACTTTTAGGACTGGCTTGTCTGGGTAAATACCACGGATTTATCTTAGGAGCGGGGCTAGTACCTTTTTGCCTAGTCAGCTCGCGCCACCGTTCAGCACTATGGTCAAAATGGACACTCGCATCCATAGCATTATTCCTCCTAACGATTTCACCGATCTTGCTGTGGAACTGGCAACACGACTGGGCATCCTTTCGCTTCCAGTCTGTCCGTGCTGTACCGCAGACAGGCTATAACTTTGAAGGGTTACTTGTAACTTTTCTGGCGGCTGTCGGCTACATGTTCCCTACCTTTGGGTTCCCAATTTGGTGGGTAAGTTTGCGATCTTTCGGTCGCGTATTTAGCAATCTGAGATTGCTAGGGTCAGAAGATCAGACAGGGATTTCCCAACAGAAGCAGCTATTAATTCTATCGGTATCTTTGCCAATATTCCTGGGATTTACGCTGATGGGTGGCTATCGGCAGATTTTACCTAGTTGGCACATGCCAGGTTTTTTTGGAGCCTCTTTACAGTTAGGAGACTGGGCGGCAGGTATTCAGTCAAAGTATCCGCAGCGAATTCGTAATTGGCTTTGGGGATCGGGAGTGACCATCGTGTTGTTGCTAAGTTTGGCATTAATGCATGTTACTAATGGCATCGTCCAGCAAGGCGGCGATCGCGCGATCGCGGGTGGATTTTGGGC
>JANMRU010000281.1:0-5419 GCA_031388585.1 Pseudanabaena sp. SOY_30_concoct_251
CAATTGCGGATCGGCGTTGGGGTCGTATCTGGTTTTAGAGACGTAGGTATAGACCATTTCAGGGTGATGCGATCGCAGTTCCCAAGCTGGCTGTCTGTTTTCCCAACTAAAAGTCAGTACTCCATTAGCGAGATTGAGTCCTGGCGGGTTCGCGACCGTGGGATTGATCGCCGTACCCTGCTTTATCCAGTCGTAAACCTTGCTGACTATTCTTGGCTCTGCATACTTGTAGGTGACTTGGGTTTTACCATTGCCCAGATTGCTTAGGGATCTGAATTCGTTGCAGAACTTCCAAATCCGCCGCCGCTCTACTGCTTCGGTTGAAGGCTCGTAGTGCGTACCGTTCCAGTAGTGCAAAATGTCATTGATGCAAACCCATTTACTATCACCATAGAGTTTATCGAATGCTAGTTGCGTAAAACTCTTGGTTTCCTCTATAATTTCCCGTCGGGTTGACTCGTCGGCTAAGCCCGTCAGAAGGGTAAGCCCGTCAATATCTGACTCTAGGTTTTTCCATTCCCTATATCGTTTTTGCTTGTCGTCGGCAAATTTGGACTCGTGTGCCTCAGCCCACTCAAACCATTCATCGAATAATAAGTCTGAAACTGATTTCAAGGCTCTGCCAACATCGATAAAATAGTCATAGTTGCAAGCGATCGTGGCTGGGATTTGAGCAAGTAGGTCTATTGCTTGCTCGATTTCGGGTTTCTCAGGCATAAGTGTTTCTTTAAAGGTAAAAAATGAAAGCGATCGCCCTACTTGTTGAGGTGCGATCGCTTGGTAGTTATGGTTTCAAGTCTTTGGCTACATCATCTACAAGCCTTGCTATCTTGAGTGTTTCAGGGTCTACCGTCTCTGCTAGTGGAAGAATGGTATTTTCAATCAAACTTTGCAGCAAAACGGGCATTGTCCCAAGACGACATTCGATGTGCAGAATGGCTCTGTCGCCTTCGGTATTGAAGGTCACAGTGTGTTGAGAGTGTTTATCAGTCATAATTTCTCCTTAAAAATGAGCGATCGCCCTACTTGTTGAGGTGCGATCGCGTGTGAATTCAAATCAATGAAAGCTGTGCGGGGTTGGGTTTGCCATAGCGCTTGTCTCTGGCATGAATGCGACGGTGGCACGGTGCGCAGAGTGCGATTAGGTTCTCAGGTGCGTTATTACCTGGGTTGTGATCGAGATGATGCACGGTCAGGGTAAAGAAAGCCCAAGAGTGGATATCTGCCCTATGCGCGGCGGCTACTTCATGGGGTCTGAGGCACTTTTTGCCACACGCGCGGCATTGCCAATTTGCCGCTGTTTTGATCGCCCTGGCGATCGCATCCCAGTCGGGTGGATAAAGCGATCGATTCATGGGCATGGCTTTGTCTCCTGATTAGCCATAAAATCAATGCATTGCTGCCTTTGCTCCCGTGAAAGCGGTGCGCTGGGTCGTGGTAGATTTGGCACCTCAAGCAAAACAGCAATTTGGTAGAGGGCGTTTTGGCGAACGCTCTCTAACCCTGCCAAGTTCTTGGCGGTATAGGTTTCGGGGGAATTGGATAGTAACTCAGTTGCATCGCGATAGATGTCTACAAACTCATGTAGGAAATGATCCTGAGGGTTTGCCATCATCGCCATGCGCAGAGCGCCAACCAAACTGTCAAAATCGCAGATGAATACTTTCGCTTCCTGGTATTCTTCGCAGTCATCGGTATCGCGCTGTTTGAGTTGAATGAGGTTCATGATTTTCTCCTAGTTGTTGATACAAAATGTTTAGTCCGTGGTCGGTGGGGCGGTCTTTAATCTCTACTTGCCTCTTCATCGCCTTCATCGTCAATGGGGATTTCCAGTTGCTTCCGTGCCTTCTCCTCTTCAATAAAACGAATCAGTCGCCGTTCTTTGTAGGTGTCAAGGGCAATCTCTACGGTTTTGCACCAGTTCTTACCTTTGAGTAGCTCAAGTTTTAGCTGGTACTCTGTCATCGCCAGCAGCTCCCACTGGTCGGGTCGTTTGTCAGCAGTTAGCCACTCAAACACCCAACTAGATACCTGCAAAGCAAAGCTAGGACTGCACCATTGAGCAAATTGGATCGCAATATGGGGGTGTGCCCAGGTGCCACCTGTGCGCCCCTCAATCGTGAGTAAAGCTGACATAAACTCCCCTGAATTCGGGGTAGTTTGCGCCTCAAATTCAGCGATCAGATCTTTGGTTGACTGGTTGTCCAACCACTTGTCAATTCGCCTACATGTGGCATCTGCCATCTGATTGAGGTTGATATAGCCATCGCTGTCGCGCTGGTCGATCGCAATGCCTTGATAAAGGTGTTGAATTAGGGTCATGAATTTCTCCTTGTTGTTGATACAAAACGTTTAGTCCGTGGGTGGTGGGGACAAGATGGCGGTCTTGAACCTCACCGATTTTGTTAGCTATTGCTGCGAACATCTGAATGTTGGTTAGCTCTGCGATCGGGATTTTGTAATCGCTAGCTATCCAGAGATGGGCGATGTGGCTGTATGGGTAACCATTCAGCCAATGCTCTGGCCTAATGGTTCGGTGCCTCATGCAGCTCCAGCCTTCTTTTTCTGTACCGGCTGGATGAATTTGTAGTTCTTGAGGTAGTAACGAACAGAGTCATTTATCACGTCGCTAATGTTTTTGCGGTTTCTAGCTGCCAAAACACGGATCTCTGTAACTAAATCAGGGTCAAGAAAACAAGTAAGTCTCTCTGTTGGAGTGCTTTGCATATATATCAATTTGTAGCTTACACACAACAGCATATAAGTGCTTTGTCCATATGTCAAGTTGTTGTCAGCTCGCAACATTGCAACGGGTATACTTATTCAGTAGTCAAGCAGTAAACTTGTCTCGTAAAACCATGAAGATCGATGCAAAGCAAAGGTTAGCTTTTCTTGTTAAACAGTTAAGAGGTCACAAAAGTTATAGGGCTTATGGGCGCATCCTAGGCGTTGCAGGAACTACTGTTCAAGGGTGGGAAAATATGAGTTCGGAGCCAGAGATGCAAAATTTAGCTCATATAGCTAAGCTTGCTGGATATACCCTTGAAGAGTTGCTGGATTACTTAAACGGTAAACCTGTGCAGACTGAGATCCCTGTTGAACGCATTGTTAGGCAGATAAAAGATATGCCTGCAAAGCAATTAGCACTTATAGGTCGCGCTATTAGCGATCGCTTTGAATCGATCGCAGAGTAGGAGGTAATTATGAAGTGGCCTGCATGGTTCCCATATCCACAGTCATGGTTCAGAGCAGTCCTACAACTCTTATACCTATTACCCGTCAGCATTATCTACAAAACTTTCGCTGAAAAGACATCCATCTTTGAATTTGGTGGAAGAGAGCCATTCATGATGGGTCTCTTGACCTTGGGGGCGCTCCTAATACCATTCCTGACAGTCGTATGGGGGCAGAGCATTTTATTCGTTGACCGCAAGCCCTCCTACTGGCCTAAAAAATTGCCTGGGCCTTACTGCTTCTGGGAAGGACTTTACAGCATACTAATACTCTTACTATCCATCTTCTTTCTATGGGTGTTTGCCCTGCTTTCTCTTAGAACTCTGACCAACGATGGTACAAGGAATTTATCTATTTCCGATGCCGAACAAATAGCAGTATACGCATCAGCCGCGTACTTCTTGTTTGCTGCCTGGATGTATCAAGTTGAGCATTTGATTAGGAAAGGAATAGAAGATACAAAAGTAACTGAACCAACCACACCTTCAACTAAGCCAGTTGATAAAACTGGCATAGAGTTAGAACAGTTACGCCATAAGACAGGATTCACTACCAAGCAACCCCCAAAGAATTAGAAAGCCATGACACAACAACCACTAGAACAAAGAATTCGCACCGTTGAAGAAGCCATTATTTGGCTTGCAAATAACCAGCAATCCACGATCGCAACACAACAGCAATTAGAGAGCAATCAAGAGTTGCTGACTGAGAGTCAACGCCGCTTGCAAAGTACCCAGGAATATATGGCAGAGACACACCGCATGATGTCTGACAACATCACCCTTCTCACGCAAGCACAAATTGAATCAAAACAACGCCACGAAGAAACTGACCAGCGCTTTAATATACTGCTACAAGAGATACGCCACCTGAGCGGACGTATGGACAACCTGGAAGAATAGTAAAGGCTTCACTCAGAAGGTTCAAGCAAAGGAGCTTTAGGGCGATCATCTCGCATCATGATCGCCTCATACGCCCGTTGGTGATGCCGCTCGGAAATCCAAGCATGGTACAGATCGGTATGCACCTGGGCTGAATGTCCCATCTGTTGCGCAGCTAGCGAGATGTCTAGCCCAAAGTTAATGGTACGAACTGCCCAACAGTGCCTCAAATCGTAAGGCACAAAAGGGATGCCGTACTTAGTAAAAATAGGGCTTACTCTCGCTCCCAGCTCCGTGTTATTCCTACCCGTCACCGTGGGGACCTTGGGCACGGCCAAATCAAACTGCTCTACCCACTCAGGGTAACAAGGCCACACCTTACGCGCTCCCGTCTTGCCGTCAAGCACATCAAGGATCGGCATCGACTCAAACGCCAGGTGGAACACCTCATGAGGTCGCAGACCATAGGTAGCCAGCATCCCATACACCCACTGCCATTCAGGATTCTCAATCTTGTAAAACCACTTAGCCACCAGCTCGTCAGAGGGCAAATCACGGGACTTAACCCGCTTCGGTGAATAGGTGCCAGCCATCGCCTTCGTATCTAGCTCTATGCCAGCCAGCCGCGCCAATGCGCCAAACACCATGCAGTAGCGCTTTCTGGTTTTAGTATCTGGCTTAGTCGATGCGATCGCGCTGCGTAGTAAATCAGCATCGAGGGCGGCATCTCGATCGAGTTTGCTAAGCACCTTCCAGTAATCCCCCTTCCAAGTAGTCTCGCTCTTGGTTGTCCTGGCGCGTCGGGTGAAATAGTCAGACTCAAACTTACTCACCCAATCACCCACCGTCAGAGCAGCATCAAGCTTTTCAGATAGGTAAGGCTGCCATTCAAAATCACCACAATCTAGCAATGCGCCAATCTTCCTAGCCTCAGCCTCAGCCAGCTTTAGCCCCGTCGGGTTGGCATGGTACCCCAGAAATAGCCGCTGCTGATAGGGGCGCTCCTTATCGCTACCAGGTTTAGGCGGCAAGGTGGCACGAATAGTTAAGCGATCTCCAACCCGTGCGATCGCCGCGCCAACCTTTGCCGCCTTTAGCCGCCCATTCGCCTGAGCGATCCGTCCGTCGATCTCTGTCATTTTGGGTCTAGCCTAAAATTTGGCCTAAAATTTTAGTGTAGTTTAGGTGGTTTTAAGTAGTATTAGGTAGTATTTACTTTTTAGGCAAGTTCTGAAACTCTCACACAGCAAGGCTATTAAGCCAACCTTAAATGCACAAAAACTAGCGATCTGTATATTTTGGGC
>JANMRU010000417.1:0-1479 GCA_031388585.1 Pseudanabaena sp. SOY_30_concoct_251
GGGTGTGGGGGCTGTGCCCCCACGAAAGGGTGGAACCCCTTCACCCCAAACAAATCAAAATTGATTGCTATATCCTATAGTATTAAAATTTTATGGTAATGAGCGATATTCGTATTGTTTTAGTTGAAGATCACGATGTGGTACGAATTGGTCTGCGCACGGCTCTCCAAAAACAAGAGGGATTTCAAGTGGTTGGTGAAGCCTCAAATGGGATACAAGGCTTAAAAATATTGGAAATGACCCAGCCTGATGTCGCAATTGTGGATATTGGCTTGCCTGGTATGGATGGCATTGAAATGACCCGTCGGTTTCGGCAGTCGCAGACAGAGAATAGCACTACTAAAATATTGATGTTGACCATGCAAGGGAATGAAGCTGCAGTACTTGCCGCTTTTGCTGCTGGAGCCGACTCTTATTGCATGAAAGACGTGGGAATAGAGCGCATGATTGAGGCAATTGAAATGACCCATAATGGTAATGCTTGGATCGATCCAGCGATCGCTAATATTGTGCTTCAGCAAATGCTTAAAGGTACACCTCAGACTCTCGATCAACCTAAACTTACAGTAGAAATCCAATCCTTGGAATCAGAATATAAAGATGTTTTAGAAACCGATCCTCTAACCAGTCGAGAGCTAGAAGTTCTTAAATTGATCGCAGCAGGATGTACAAATGTGGCGATCGCCGAGCAGCTTTCGATCACCACAGGTACCGTTAAAACCCATGTGCATAATATCTTATCTAAACTCTGTGCCGACGATCGCGCTCAAGCATCAGTCAGAGCCTTACGCGCTGGCATCATTTCCTGATCGAAAAAGCAAAGTATAATTGATAGAGTTTTTATACTTATCTACTCATTGAATTTTCGACGCAATAAGACCAACAAGCACAATCAAACCTAATGTTCTACGAAAGTAATTAACGCCTTGAAATAATTCTTCCCATGCCCAAGTAAATAAAGCGCCAAAAGCTAGCACATCCAATCCAATATTAATTCGATCAGTTGTAAAAATCACCTTTAACAAACTAGCGACAAACCAGACAATCAGTGGTAGATTTGGCATCTGAGCCAGAACAATTTTGCCATCGCTGTCCCGAAACACTTGATTGAATATTGTATTTTCCATTGGTTTATGCTGTGAACGATCTGAGTTTAGTTCATCGTGCTTAGAATGGCGTGCCCTTCTCTTTTCTTTGGCGTTGCAGAGCTTCTTCATACCACTCTAACTCATCCAAGAAACGACCTACTTTTTGAGATAGAATTTCTTCTTGGGGAACACCAGCATCATCTAGAGATTTCCTAATTCTTGGGATCGAAAAAATACTGGAAATCGTAGGCATCCCCAGCTCTGGCAAAAAAGAGCGTAATTGCATTGCTGCCCTTACTCCAGCAAAGTCACCAGCTGAATAGGAAACGATCGCAGCAGGACGGAAATAGTATTCCTCTAAATAATGATCCATCAGGTTGCTCAAGCCTGG
>JANMRU010000315.1:0-7718 GCA_031388585.1 Pseudanabaena sp. SOY_30_concoct_251
CGCGATTAATTTGTAACTCACAAACTATCTCCGTTAAGAGAATAGGATGAGCAAGCCTATCTAGTTTTCTACTACCCTCCTAGAAAACAACAATATTGGTATTAGCCAGCGTCGGAGCAGTTACTCCTGACAATGTTAAAAGGGTAATTGCATCAATTATGCCGGTGCCATCTGCATCAAATGTCAAAACGCCAGAGGTGGAGTTATAAATGAAGCGTTGAGCGGCATCAGTAGCAGCACCTGCACCGGCTCCCGAAAGAAATGCTGTTGTGGGAAGCACACCGGCAGATAAACCAATAAATCCCGCCAAAGCGACACGAATGGTTTCAGTACTAGTGAAATCGGTAATTGTGTCAGCACTTTCGCTGGAAGCATTGTATTGAAATACATCAGTACCAGCCCCACCAGTGAGATTATCAGCTCCAGCTCCGCCTATGAGAGTATCGGTACCATCACTACCCAAGAGAGTATCGGCACCATCACCGCCCGAGAGACTATCATTCCCAGCACTGCCTGTCAGATTGTCAGCGCCACCTAGACCGTCGATAGTATCGTCACCACCTAGACCGTCAATGGTGTCAGCATTAGCTGTTCCATTCAGACGATCGGGTCCATTAGTAGGAGTCTCCCCAATACTTCCACCGCCACCACCGCCACCGCTTGGAGGTGTCCCACCGCCACCACCAGGAGAGGAAATCGCACCGCTATCTAAAATTGTCAACGACGCAATATTTGGTATGCCCACATTGTAAGCAGCACTCGGAATAATATCTAAAATTACAGTTTCATCAGGCTCAACCAGACCATCATCAAGCGTGCTAATTGTGATTGTGGCTGATGTCTGACCCTCAGGGATTGTGACGGCAGTACCAATACTATTGTAGTCTGAACCGTTTAGGGCTGTACCAGCGATCGCATAATTTACAGTCAGACTGCCCACTGAGCTAGTGCGAGTTACGGTAAATGTACCAACATTTACCCCTGTGACTGCTGATGAAATTGTTACCGCAGGAAGAGCAAGGTTAAAGGTGGGCTCGAAAGCGGTGAAGTTTCCTGCGCCAATTGTGCCACGATTTACTCCCTGGAGAATGGCAAGAATTTCACCTGTGAAATTGTTTTCGATAATGGTATTGCCAGCATTATCAGCACTTCCCTGATTAATGTTTAAATCCCTGAAAGTTAGTCCGCCCGACAAGCCAATAATATCTTCACCATTGCTAAAGTCACTGATGATATCGGCTTCTTGAAAAGAGCCACCACCCGAAGTTGGGCTAATTACAAAAATGTCTCGGCCTTCGCCACCCTGTACGTAATCTGCCCCGCGATTTCCGCTGAGGGTATCATCGCCTTTATCGCCAAGGAGAGTGTCATTACCCTTTCCGCCAAAGACTAAATCTTCGCCAAACCCAGCACGCATCGTATCATTGCCAGAGTTGCCAAGCAGTACGTCATTGCCAGAGTTACCCTGGATCGTATCGTTGCCAGCTAGACCATATACTATATCGTCGCCTTCAAAGACTTTGATTAGATCGTCTGCGTCAGTGCCAAAAACAATATCACTCGACGCCGTACCAAAAAGGACTGCCATATTTTTATTTCCTCACATATGACAGTGATTAGTCCCATAAACCACCCGAAATGTCAAGCAATTTTTTTGGATGCAAACCTAGTCATGCCGAAAGGTTGCGCGATCTTCTTTGGCACCCAAATTTTGCCGATCGCCCCACTCCCATTGCGCTAGAATTAGCGACTGCCAATAATTAATATTGCCCCACATGCCATCATCTCCAGTTATCGAGCAGGCGATCGCCGACCTCACGCCCACATTTGCATCGGTAGACCAACAGGTAAAGCGCAACCTCAGTCGCGTATTGCAGGCATTTCGCGAGCATCGCGTGGGGGCGCATCACTTTGCTAGCGTATCGGGCTACGGACATGACGATCTGGGTAGAGAAGTATTAGATCGGGTATTTGCCCAAATCGTGGGAGCGGAAGCTGCTGCCGTGCGCGTGCAATTTGTTTCGGGGACTCATGCGATCGCCTGTTGTCTGTTTGGCGTGCTGCGTCCAGGTGATGAGTTACTCTCGGTTGTTGGTGCGCCCTATGACACGCTGGAGCAGGTAATTGGTCATCACGGTTCTGGTCAAGGTTCCTTGCGGGACTTTGGCATTAGCTACAGACAAGTCGATCTGACTCCGACTGGTGAGGTCGATTGGCAAGCCCTGGCGACGGCAGTACGACCAAATACACGCATGGTGACGATCCAACGTTCCTGTGGTTATGATTGGCGCGCTAGTTTAGCGATCGCCGATATTGCCAGAATTGTGGAATCGGTGAAGTCGCAAAACCCCAACACGGTTTGCTTTGTCGATAACTGCTACGGTGAATTTATTGAGGACTGCGAACCTACCGCTGTGGGAGCCGATCTGATCGCAGGTTCGTTAATCAAAAATCCTGGTGGCACGATCGCCACCGCAGGCGGCTACGTAGCGGGTAAGGCAGAATACGTCGAAGCAGCGGCTTGTCGGCTGACTGCACCTGGCATTGGTTCTTCAGGCGGAGCCACGTTCGATCAAAACCGCCTCGTGTTTCAGGGGCTATTCCTCGCGCCTCAGATGGTAGGTGAAGCGATGAAAGGGAACCACCTTGCAGCGGTGGTATTCGATCAGATGGGATACAAAGTCAATCCTCTGCCATTTGCACCCCGACGCGATGTCATTCAAGCAATTCAGCTTGGTTCGCCAGAGAAACTTGTGCAATTCTGTCGAACGATTCAGAAATGTTCTCCGATTGATTCCTATGTCGATCCTGTACCTGGGAATATGCCAGGTTACGAGAGCGAGTTGGTAATGGCTGGCGGTACGTTTATTGACGGCAGCACTTCCGAACTTTCAGCCGATGGGCCGTTACGCCCACCTTATATTGTATTTCTGCAAGGAGGTACGCACTGGACGCATGTGGCGATCGCCCTGGAGAGCTTCACCGAGAATTTTACGGAGGATTTTATAGAGCCTTAAGTATCAAATCGCACATTGCAGTCGATAATTAAGCACAGGTATTTGCCAAGGAGTAAGGTCATGGATGTAAAAGCAGCGATCGCCTTTGGCGCAGGTCAACCGCTCAAGATTGAGACGGTACAGCTAGAGCCGCCCAAAGCAGGAGAGGTACTGATCGAAATCAAGGCAACTGGTGTCTGTCATACCGATGCCTTCACGCTTTCTGGAGCCGATCCTGAAGGTCTATTCCCCACAATTTTAGGTCACGAGGGGGCGGGTGTAGTTGTAGAAGTAGGAGCAGGAGTTACTAGCTTGAAGGAAGGCGACCATGTTATTCCTCTCTACACACCAGAATGCCGTCAGTGCAAATTTTGTCTTAGTCGCAGAACAAATCTCTGTCAAGCAATTCGGGGTACGCAAGGGCAAGGCGTTATGCCCGATGGCACGAGTCGGTTCTCTATCGACGGCAAAAAGTTGCATCACTATATGGGCACTTCTACCTTTTCGAACTTCACCGTACTACCTGAAATTTCTGTAGCCAAAATTCGCGAGGATGCTCCCTTTGAGAAGGTTTGCTATATCGGCTGCGGTGTCACCACTGGCATTGGTGCGGTGATTTATACAGCAAAAGTCGATCCAGGATCGAATGTCGTCGTATTTGGGCTTGGTGGTATTGGCTTAAACGTAATTCAGGGCGCTCGCATGGTGGGAGCTGATAAGATTATCGGTGTAGACATCAATCCCAATAGAAGAGAACTAGCTGAGAAGTTCGGTATGACTCATTTTGTTAATCCCCTGGAAGTAGGCGATGACCTGGTGCCATATCTAGTAAATTTGACGGATGGTGGAGCAGATTACAGTTTTGAATGCATTGGCAATGTGAATGTGATGCGTCAGGCATTGGAATGCTGTCATAAAGGTTGGGGTGTGAGTGTAATCATTGGTGTGGCGGGGGCAGGACAGGAAATTAGTACTCGCCCATTTCAATTAGTAACGGGTCGTGTTTGGAAAGGCTCAGCATTCGGCGGAGCGAGAGGACGTACTGATGTACCTAAAATTGTTGATTGGTATATGGATGGCAAAATCAATATTGATGATTTAATTACGCATGTTATGCCCCTAGAGAAAATCAATGATGCTTTCGATTTGATGCGTAAAGGCGAATCCATCCGAAGTGTTGTCACATTCGCTTGACAATATCATGTAGGTGCAATCCCCCCTGGTTGCTCTGATTGGTTGAGGGCAGGAATAAAGAGGGCAGGCACAGAGGCGCTGCCCCTACAGGTGTTTTATTTGCGAGAAATTACTTTACTCTACAGTGACAGATTTGGCTAAATTGCGAGGTTGATCGACATCCAAACCGCGATGGGCAGCAATGTGATACGCAAGCAATTGCAGCGGGATCACTGTGAGCATGGGAGAGAGAATCTCATCCACAACCGGGATCGGTAATAGATGATCGAAGATTTCGGCAGCGGCGGGATCGTTAAGCGGAGCGACACCAATTAGTTGGGCTTCCCTGGCTCTGGCTTCTTGGGCATTGGAAAGTACTTTCTCATAGACGCTCCCAGGCGTAGCGATCGCCACAACAGGCACATCCTCATCCAACAGAGCGATCGGTCCATGTTTCATCTCTCCCGCTGGATAGCCTTCTGCATGAATGTAGCTAATCTCTTTGAGTTTCAAAGCACCTTCTAGGGCAATGGGGAAGTTAATGCCGCGACCGAGGTAGATAAAGTCCTTAGTATGGGTAAAACTATGGGCGAGCTGCTCAATATAACGTTCCTGGCTTTCCAGAATTACTTCAATCTGGGCAGGAAGCTGACGCAGTCCATCAATAATCTTACTTGCTTGCTGCTGTGGCAATGTTTGACGGCGGATGCCTAAATCCAAGGCGAGGAAATAGAACATTAGTAATTGCGCCACAAAAGTCTTGGTCGCAGCCACACCGATTTCAATCCCAGCTTGGGTATCTAGAACGCAATCGGCAATTCGACTGATCGAACTCTCAGGACGATTGGTAATCCCAAGGCAGCGATCGCCCCTGGACTTAGCTAGTTCTAAAGCGGCGAGGGTATCTGCCGTCTCACCTGATTGAGTAACGCCAATCACGAGGGTATTAGACTGTAAAGGTGGTGGCCCATAGCGGTATTCCGAGGCATATTGCACAGAAGTAGGGATGCCCACAAGCTGCTCCAGCAGGTATTTGCCCGCGAGTGCCGCGTGCCAGCTCGTTCCACAAGCAACGATTTGAATATTAGTTAAGTCGTCGAGGATGGCATTGTCTACACCCAGGTTAACGCGATCGTCATCACTGACAAACTGAGCCAAGCCCGAGCGGATCACGCCAGGCTGCTCGTGAATTTCCTTGAGCATGTAGTGCCTAAATCCTTGCTTTTCCACCAGTACAGGGTTCCAGTTTAGGGTTTGGGGACTGCGTCGTTGCCGATCGCCATGAAAGTTATAGATCTCAACGCCTTCGCGGGTCAGTCGCGCAATTTCCCCATTTTCCAAGATTAAAACCTTGCGGGTATAGGCAACTAATGCGGGTGTATCAGAAGCGCAGAAGCTTTCGCCTTTACCCAAGCCAATTACTAGCGGGGCTTGCTGCCGTACCACAATTATTTCATCGGGAAAATCAACATGTATAACCGCGATCGCAAAGGCACCTTGCAATTTACTTACAGCTCGCCGCACTGCTTCGAGCAAGAAGTTATGGGGAGGTGCAGGTGGGTGGGGATTATCTTGAGGAACTTCGGTGTAGCCCAGATCGCTCAAACATTGGGCAATCAGGTGGGGAATAACCTCTGTATCGGTCTCGCTGACAAACTGATGACCTTGCTGTTTTAGTTCAGCCCGCAGCGCATGGAAATTCTCAATAATGCCATTTTGGACGACGGCTAATGCCTCTAAGGAGTCAGTGTGGGGATGGGCGTTATGTTCTTCGGGTTTGCCGTGGGTTGCCCAGCGCGTGTGGCCGATACCAACTGGCGAGATTTCGTTCCGAATGCCTTCGGCTGCTCGATCGTCAAGTATTTGGGTCAGTTTTTCTTCAAGGTTAACCAGCTTGCCCTTAGCGCGCGTGCGCTCTAAATGCCTGGAACCTTTGGGGATAGTTGCCACACCTGCGGAATCATAGCCGCGATATTCTAGCTTGCGTAAACCATCTATGAGTACTTGGTTAGCGTTGCGATCGCCAATATAGCCAACAATTCCGCACATAAGGTCTAATCACTAAAGGTTGCATCAAATTATAGCTGCGGCGATCGCTCTTTACATAAGCGTTTTCTGCCAGTCAGGGGGCAAGATGATGCTAAAATCGCGCCCATGTACGACAATGTCTGTAAGTTTCTCGCCGAAAACTTCTCTGCTGACTTGGCTTCCTGGCTGCTGGGTGAGCCGATCGCATTTACTCAACTCAGTCCCACTGAACTAAATCTTGAGCCGATTCGTGCGGATTCTCTCATTCTGTTGGATTCAATCAATCTAATCCTGCATCTGGAATTTCAGACTAGACCTGATGCGGGAATTCCGGCTCGGATGGCGAATTATCGTCTCAGGCTTTATGCTCGATTTCCCCATAAAGCTGTGCGCCAAATTGTCATTTATTTGAAACCGACTAAGTCACCGTTGGTTCACGAAACTAGTTTTGAGATCTCTGGGTTACGCCATGAGTTTGAGGTGATTCGGCTTTGGGAACAACCTGTAGCAGCTTTTTTGCAAGCGCCTGGGCTATTACCGTTTGCTATACTGGGTAATAGCCAGGAACCTCTGGAGGTACTGCAACAAGTTGCGGTTCAGGCTGATGCAATTGTGGAACTGAGTGTTCGTGGAAACGTAATGGCTGCCTCGGCGGTGTTGGCTGGTTTGATTTTAGAAAAAGACTCTATTCGGCAGATTTTACGGAGTGATGCAATGCAAGAATCAGTGATTTATCAGGATATTTTGCTTGAAGGTGAGCGTAAAGGGTTGCAACAGGGGTTGCAACAGGGGTTGCAGCAGGGAGAAACTGCTCTTGTCCTCAAGTTACTTAAGCGTAAGTTTGGGGTTATCTCCCCGAAGCTACAAAAAACTGTCCAAAATTTGGCAATCGCTCAACTAGAAGATTTAGGTGAGGCATTGTTGGGGTTTACCTCTCTTGACGAGCTGTCTGCCTGGTTGCAACAAAATAAGGGCAAATAATGCGATCCTGCGTTGCTCTGAGGGGCGATCGCTTTTTAATTCAACTCCTATTCACAATACTTCGGACAGTTTTTTGGAATTGCTGAGAGGTGATAGACAAAAGGGCTATTTACCGAATAGGGTAAAAGGGCACTGGTTCCGTCGAATGGGATGAATTGCCCGAAATGCCTACGGCATAAGGATTATAGTCATTTTAGAGGCAAATCGCCAAAATCCTTATTCTGAAGGTACTTCATCGATTTTTCCCACCACACGGAACCAGTGCCTGCGCCTTCGACATCTTCTATTTCTATAAGGCTAGATTTCAAATCGAGTTTATTTTCAGACATGTTAAACAGTTCACTGGTCTCACCGATTGTCAGGCTCGGAGCGAGTCCAAGTTAGACTTTCATTTTAATGCTAGTGGAGCGTCACAGCATAATTTTAGGGTAGATGGAAGTCAACTTGCATTGAGCGTCATCGATTTTCATTTGCCAATCAACTCCACGTTGGGTAGTGTTGACATCAGTTGACCAAGCCGCAGTTTCATTGCGCAACGTT
>JANMRU010000319.1:0-20464 GCA_031388585.1 Pseudanabaena sp. SOY_30_concoct_251
AACGTTGCGCAATGAAACTGCGGCTTGGTCAACTGATGTCAACACTACCCAACGTGGAGTTGATTGGCAAATGAAAATCGATGACGCTCAATGCAAGTTGACTTCCATCTACCCTAAAATTATGCTGTGACGCTCCACTAGAGCAAAGTTGATTACTCTGGCAGTACTTTGGGATGGCGATCGCGAACATGTCTTCCTGTGGTTCTAAACCTGCGATCGCCCTTTAGCCAACAATGAGGCGAATTTGGGGCGATTTTCCATTCGTATTTCTTGGCAAAAGTTGAGTTGTTGCAAATGCGATCGCTTTTCCCTAGAACAAGCCGATTCAGCTTCTCAAGATTAGGTTTTATTTTGTTGATGATTAACATAAGAACGAAGGACATTATTAATCATTGATTGATAGCCCTTCCCTTGACCTTTAAACCATTCTAAAACATCACTATCTAAGCGAATAGAAACAGCTTTTTTCGCGATCGGTGTTACCATTTTTGCTGTTTGCCAAAAGTTATCGTCTAATTCGGGAATATCTGAGGTGTCAATAGCAGAATCAGGGATATTTTGGATTTCTTCAAGTCGCTTGCGTGAGATATTCATAGTATTGTCTCCTTTCTTTAGGGGTTGCTTTTCGGGCAGAAATAAGGCGAATTTTGCCGTTCCTTTCTGTATGAGCTACGGTAACAATCACAAATTCTTGGATTGCACCAATGCTGACTTCTCGGATTTCGTCATAATCAAATCTTTTATCAATGGAAGTAAAAACTATTCCAAAGAAGATTTCTTGTGCTTCTTCAAAGCTAATACCGTGTTTTTGCTGATTTTGTCGTTTTTTGTTTTCGTCCCATTCAAATTCCATTAGGGTTTTAATACATTTTGTATATACAACAAGGATAGCATTATTCCCCATCCTTGTGAGGTTACGTTGTACTTCAGTTAGACCGCTAAATCGTACGCTTACCGAAGCGATCGATACTTATTCTCAACAGATACGAGCATCTAATCTCGATCCCATAGCAGTTGTGCTATGGGTTGTTTTAACGGCGATCCCAACCTAGCCGCAAATTTAGAAGCTAATTTCAAAACGATTTGCTAACTCAAAGTTGATTACTCTGGCAACATTTTAGGAAGGCGATCGCGAACTTGTCGTGCTGTAGTTATAAAGATGCGATCGCGCTGTAATCGATACCAACGGAGGTTTGGGGCGAACCTTTTTGTAATTCCTAGCGATCGCTCTGCAATATAGTCTCGGATATGCCAAATAAGGTATATACTAAGATATGCTTGATAAGCCAATTCGTTGAATAGGTTCATCTCTAGAAGATTTATCAAATTTTCCAGATTCAGCTCGCCGAAAAGCTGGGTTTCAGCTTCGAGCGATTCAGAGTGGGGAGGCACCTTCCGACTTTAAGCCAATGACTATTGTTGGTGCTGGAGTTGAAGAAATTTGCATTCGAGTTGGGGATGCTTATCGGATCTTTTATGTCGCAAAGTTTGAGGAAGCCATCTATGTACTCCATGCCTTCCAGAAGAAGACTCAAAAAACCTCAAAGCTAGATATAGAAATTGGACAAAAGCGCTATCAGCAAATGTTGCAATACCGACAGTCCCATAAGGAAGGAATAGACAAATGAGTCAAAACCAAACTCCCGAAGTTATTCAAGGTCGCAACAATGTATTTGAAGATTTAGGCTTCGCGCCAGAAGAAGCTCTCAATCTCAAAATTCGAGCTGACCTAATGTTGAATATTAAGCATTTCATTCAAACCAAAGGATGGACTCAAAAGCAAGCTGCTCTGTTTTTTGGCGAAACGCAACCACGCATTAGCGATCTGATGAACGGCGACATCGAAAGGTTCAGCATTGATAAATTAGTAGTGATGCTAGCTCAAGCAGGCATGGATGTTCGGCTTGAAGTAGATGTAAAAGCAGCTTGAAAGTTCCCTCAATCTGTCTTTCATTTGTATTTCTTAGCGATCGCACCGCAATGGTTTAATTTTTGCGAATGCGATCGCTCACTCTGGCAATACTTTGGGATGGCGATCTCGAATTTGTTAAGCTTTGGCACTAAAAATGCGATCGCGCTGACAGTATTTTTGCTCGCCGGATCGGCAATTCTTATTGCGGAACAAAGATCCGCTCAAATGGTTGTTTGCGATAGCGTCGATAGATATCAAAATCGCTATCAAGAGTGGCGATCACGGCAATATCTAACCGCTCTGAAATCACAATTAAACTCAAATCTGCAAAATCTCCTGGCAAATCTGCATATTTAGTATTGAGTTCGGCAATTCGAGTAAAATCTTGAGGCCATAGAGGAACGCAGTCGATTTCATAGCGAGTACTTGTCTACATTTGACCTTAGTTTACTTTGCCTGCGAAATTGGCGCTGACATCTCCAGAGTTTTGACTGTCAATGCCTGTGGTGGCGTGGCATCGGGAGGATAGAGGAAATCTATGCCAACTGAACGGCGATCGCCTGGAGGCATAGTAAGAGTCAATAAGGGCAGCCCTTGCTCTCCTTGCCTTTGTACCAGGTGTACGTAGCGAGTTTGGTTTCTACCACGATCGTCCTTGAAGCTGATCTGCACCGTACCACGGAAAAATACCTGTCCTGGTGGCTCGTAAAACCATAGGATATTTTTGCCTTTTTCGTGAATCAGGGGTGTTTGAATGGCTAGAGTAACAGTTTGCGGTTCTGGCGTATTATTGCTCAGAGGCAGCTTCAAGTTGTAATGCACGCCATAATTGCCGTGGGCGCGATAGGCGGTATCTGGGTACCGCACTACCATCGGGGCGCTCTGTACTTGTCCAGTTGCTAAAGTTCCCAGCGTTACAGTACTTAAGGGATAGGTAAAAGCCCTGCCGCGTTGTGGAATCGTAAGGCTAGCGCCCTTGGGGGTATCGGCAATCTCTCCCAGCCATTCCGAACCTTTTGCCACACCAGCTACGCGCCCATAGATCTTCTTCAACTTAGCAGCAAGTGTAGCCTCGATCTTTTCTGGCGCTGTCGGCACGCGATCGCGTGGACTGACAAGATTACCCCTTCTAACTAACTCCTGCCATGCCGCCAAGCTGGGGGGCTGGCCAAAGTAGGAATGCATTGCCAGATTTGCCATATAAACTGGGCGATCGCTTTGCAACTTCATATAAGTAGATCTAGCCGTACCAGTGGATATCGGTAAATTCAAAATCGTGCGGCTCTGCTTAGGCAAAATCACCAGCCTAGAAGGAAAACTGGTTTGATGCACTCCGCGCAAGACATCAAGCGTTAAACGAGAGCCGGGTCCGGAATAAACCCTGCCATACGGATTTTCCACTTGAGGCGGCAGATCGATAAATGGCGCATCGGGATTCGTCAGGTAGCTGACTGCTTGCAATACATCAAGCGTAACGGGCTCAAGATTGGGATTGTAGACTATGACACCCTGATACACAGTCCTTCCATTTGCTGGTCTGGCGATGTGATGCGAAAAAAGATCGAAGCGCTTTGAAAAGGGTTGATTGAGATGAGCCGAAGGATATAATTTTCCAAAGGATGGAAACGTAGAGAGTAAAATTCCTTCTGTCTGAACTACCTCAGGGCTATTACTATTAAATACTAAGACTTCATTTAATTTGCCTGGGAGTTCTCTAATTTCCTGAGCTTGCTGTATAAATCCTCGTGAAGGAGTGGGGGCAGCGTAACTAAATGGTGCAGTTGTGGGTGTCGTCGCAGGTACAATCTGCGCAACAAGAGGTACGGGCAAGAGAGGAAACATAGGTATCGAACTAAAGACCTAGATTGCGAATATACAAATCTTAACAAGTTATGTGACGCTTTTCAAACACTAAAGTTCTATGGGCGACGGCGGGGACGGCGAAAATTATTGCGATCGGCTTTATCTCGTTCATAGGCAATTAGCTTCCCATAGTAATCGTGCTTGCTCAGGTTCATAGAGAGGAAAATGTGTTTGTGCGCATTACCAAAACCCTTGCGCTGAAAGAAGTTAACCGCTGGAACATTGGCAGGATCGGTATCAACTAACATGAACCTAGCTCCTTCTTCGATCATGCGTTCCACTAGTTTATCCACTAGCTTGTCGGCAACACCACGCCGCTGAAAATTAGGATTAATACCGAGCCAGATGATGTAACCATAGGTCCAGGATGCCTTATAAATTACCGTACCTAGGATGAATCCTGCTAACATCCCACCTACTTCCGCTACTAGACAATATTCTGCATCCGTATTGTAGAGACCGATTACCTCCCATTCATCCCAAGTACGATACAAATATGGGTAAAGATCGCTAGTAAAAAGACTCTCTCCCAGGTGATAGACGGGCGCAATATCATCGATCGCCATATCGCGGATATCTACCACAATGGAGGCAAGGTTATCTTGATCGTGTTCAGAAGTTGAGGTCATATATCGCCTTTTTGTTAGCTTCTCAATTAGCTTCTCAAACTGACTTGGAATTTCTCTTCCAACATTTCGCGAATCTTTTGATGTACGGGATTGATATCTTCATCTGTCAGTGTGCGATCGCTATGCCGATAGGTTAAGCGAAATGCCAGGCTGCGCTGTCCAACTGGCACGCCTTCACCCATATAGCGATCGAACAAGCTTACAGACTCTAGCAATTCGCCACCTGTGTGGGCGATCGCTCTCTGCAATTCCGCTACAGATACCTTAATCGCGGCAAAAAAGGCTAAATCGCGATCGCTCTTGGGAAAAGTAGAAAAAGGCGCGAAGATCTGCACTGATATACGATCCATCGCATCAAGGAGAACATACAAATCCAGCTCAAAGGCGTATACTTCATCTGATAAGTCCATCTCTGAACGCAGTTGCGGATGTAGCTGCCCAAATGTACCTAATGCCTGCCCTGAAATCCACAAGGAAGCTGTACGCCCTGGATGGAGCCGTGGATCTTTTTGATCTGGTTGATATTCCACAGTTACACCTAACCTGTGGAAAACGGTTTCTAGCACTCCCTTAGCCCTATACCAATCCATCGGCTTACTTTCGTGCTGCCATGTACCAACCGTGGGGTCGCCACCTAAAATGCCAGCTACGCGATCGGCCTCATCTGTGCCTGCCTCATCAGACCAAAATACTCGCCCAATCTCAAAAGCGTTCAGACAACCATTACCTTGACTCAGGTTATAGACAAAGGCTTCGATTAATCCTGAAAGCAAATCTGTCCGCAGGGCACTATATTCCGCTGCAACAGGATTGGTAATTGTCACCTGACGTGAAGCACTGGGGCTGCATAGTGAGTTGTGCATAACTTCAGTCAGACCGACACCGCGCAGACTGTCGCGAATCTGGCGAGTCAACACTTGATCGACAGATAGGTAGCCCAGTTCGGTACGGGCTGGCAAGGTTTCACAGAATTTCTCGTACCCATAGATGCGGGCAATTTCTTCGATCAGGTCAATTTCTCGCTCAATGTCTGCGTATCGATAGGGCGGAACTAAAACTAGCCAGGTGATTTCCTCATCTTCTTCGTCACGATCGCTATCGACTTCAGTTGATGTCTGTCTGCGTTCCAGCTCGAATGAAAGCGATCGCAGTGTAGTCTCTACTACCTCTGCGGGTAAATCCTGTTCCTCGCCACTCTCTGTTTCGATCGCCCCCAAAATTTGCTGGACGCGACCAAGCCGTAACTCAATTGTGCGCGTCATCACATTGCGGCGATCTACCTGGCACTGGTCTGCGACATTTCCGCCCGCAACCTCCATAATCATTTGCGCGGCTCTAGCACTGGCAGTTTCTAGCGCTGACTGATTCACACCTCTTTCGTAGCGTGCGGAAGCTTCGGTGCGCAGCCCCTGAGCTCTAGCTGAGCGTCGTACCACTGCCCGCTCAAAAAGCGCTGCCTCCAGCACTATATTTTGGGTTTTTTCAGACACCTCGGTATCTTTCCCACCCATTACACCAGCGATCGCCACTGGCACATCACCGGAGGTAATTAACAGGTTTTGAGGATGCAGTTCGCGCTCCTGCTCGTCAAGGGTAGTAATTTTTTCTTTGTGCTTGCCTTTACCTTGTTCACCGTTGTCATAGGCAAAGCGCACGCCAATATCAAAACCATCTTTGAGCGTGTCAGCATCAAAAGCGTGCAAAGGCTGTCCCCACTCCAACAAAATGTAGTTGGTGACATCGACAATGTTGTTAATGGGGCGCATACCTGCTGCCTGCAATCGCCGTTGCAAAGAAAGTGGCGAAGGCTGGACTTTTACACCGCGAATCAGCGTACCGATATAGGCAGGACATGCTTTGCGATCGGCAATACTTACCCAATTTTTTTGAGTAACTGCTTGCACATTATTGGATTCTAGCTTTGGCGGCTCAGGCAAAGTTAATATACTCCCCGTTAATGCTGCGACTTCCCGCGCAATACCAACCATACTGAGTGCATCAGCACGATTGGCTGTAGAGGTTACATCCAGAATCACATCATCCAGGGCAAGCAATGGCCTCACATCTGCCCCTGGGGATTGCTCTCCCTCAAACTCATAAATACCGCTGGATTCCTTCGCTAGTCCTAATTCCGCTAGCGAGCAAATCATGCCTTCAGATTTGACACCACGCAATTTGGTAGGACGCAACTTCAAATCTATATTGGGCAAATATGTACCAATCGTAGCGACTGGTACATACAGGCCAGCTCTGGCATTGGCAGCTCCACAGACAATATTTAGTGGTTGGGATGCCCCGATATCTACCGTACAAACCTGCAATTTATCGGCGTTAGGGTGGCGATCGGCGGTGAGGATTTTACCTACGACCACACCATCAGCCCAGGTGCGCCGATCTTCGATCGACTCTACTTCAAATCCAGCCATTGTGAGCTTGTCGGCTAATTCATCCGCAGCCAGATCAAAACTTACTAGTTCCTGTAGCCAACTTAATGAAATACGCATCTGAAGGGTTAAACAAATAATCTCGATGCCATTCATCCTATCAGAATCACCACGTTCTCCTTGGGAGAAAACTGACAAGCCAATCACCCCAAAGCCCCAAAGGCAAAGTTGCTATCTTTAAGAAAATAGAATAAATGATAGTGACTTTGCAGCACCAAAGTAAAGCAATTGACACAAAGATTTTTCATCTGTCGCGAATTTTACATGTATTTTTATTACTTTTTGTTAATAAGCATACTTAGTACGACATAGCCTGTGGAAAACCTGTGGAAAACCCCTTATTTTCTGTGGATAAATATTGCCTATCTGTGGATAACTTTTAATAAGTATAAATACCCTGTGGAAAAGTGCCCTAGTTTTCCACAGGGTTTTCCACAGGGTGAAAACCCTATAAGGCTAGTTCTGTCGCGATCCCCATGAGTTTTCCACATTTTCCACAGCCCCTACTACTACTATTAGTTTTTATTTATAAAATATTTTAGAAATATAGAGTTTTGCGAGAAAAAAATTTTTAAGCCTTCTAGTTATGAGATGAGCAAGAGTGATAGGATGAATTTCCCAAGATTCGTTTACCTAAATCAAAGCTCACCAACCGACAAAACTTCCCTCTCAAATATGCGTCTTGTTTGCAACCAGAATCAACTTGCCTCTAATCTTTCAATCGTCAGCCGCGCTGTTGCTTCTCGACCAACGCACCCAGTACTGGCAAACATTTTGTTAATTGCTGATGCGCAAACACAAACGCTTGGTTTAACGGCCTTCGATCTGAATTTGGGTATCCAAGTAACTTTTGCGGCTGAGGTTGATGAAAGTGGCTCAATCACTTTGCCAGCGAGGTTGTTTAACGATATTGTTTCTCGGTTGCCTGACGAAGCTATTACCTTGAGCCTTGATGCGGGGGAGATTGTGGCGATCGCTTGTGGTTCGGGACGCTACCAAGTGCATGGATTACCTGTAGCAGAGTTTCCTGAGTTGCCTCAGATTGCTGCTGACGGAGAAACCACATATTTGCCTGTAGAGTCTTTGCTAGCTGGACTGGATGGGGCGCTATTTGCGGCTTCGACCGATGAAACCAAGCGAATTTTGACTGGTGTGCATGTGACTGCCAATCGTGACAAATTGGAGTTTGCTGCCACCGATGGACATCGTTTGTCGGTAGTGAATGCTAATTTAATGGCTGCTGACGATTTGCCAGGCGCATCGTCTGATAGTCAGCCTAGCTTGGAGGTAACTATCCCTTCTAGGGCGTTGCGAGAGTTGGAGCGCATGTTAAATGCGCAGACGGAAGGGGCGATCGCAGTGAGATTTGATCGATCTCAGATGATTTTCCAAACCGCTAACCAAATTCTGACATCACGCTTGCTAGATGGCAGTTATCCCAATTATCGTGCGTTGATTCCAAGCCAGTTTACGCGTCAGATCACGCTAGAGCGTAAGCAACTAGTTTCAGCTTTAGAAAGAATTGCGGTTTTAGCCGATCAAAAAAACAACATTGTCAAAGTTTCTTTTAACACTACTGGCCAAGAGATTTCGCTTTCGGTAGACGCTCCTGATGTGGCTACGGGTTGCGAGTCTTTACCAGCCCAAATCTCGGGAGACGATCTTGAGATTGCCTTTAATGTTAAATATCTCTTAGATGGGCTTAAAGCGATTAATAGCAGTGATATTCAGCTTAAGCTCAACAATTCTACTAGCCCTGCCATTATTACCCCCATTGGTCCAACGCAGATGACGTATTTAATCATGCCTGTACAAATTCGTTCGTAGGGTTCTGTTAAGAATTTTGTGTTCGGTTGAAACCCTCAAAAAATACACGACAAGACAAAAACATCCTAGCTTTCGGTCTACCGATCGACTAAGAATTTATAGAATATCTGTGAGTAAAATAAGCAGTTTGTGCAATTTTCTAATCGCTTAGCTTATCTCGGTGACGGACATGATGTATTTTTTGGTTTCTTCGTCTGAAGCTGAGAGGATGGATAAGAAAGCTTTTTTGCTAAGCAGTAACTCATCTGGGGTGAAAGAAAAATCGACACCAAGCGTGAGCCTGAGTTCATCAATCAGAAAATTTTTAATAAAGCTGGTTTCCCCTTCGCTTTCGTTTGGATATCTTTGCATTTTTTTCCCCTTGTATTTGCTCTTTAAGGCTCTGTACAATTATTCTGTCATGGTGACCAGTTGCTAGATTCCTCCCACAGGGCTATGCTGTTGGGTCAAATGCGATCGCACGACAGGATGAAATGTTAGGTTCTTTGTTAGTTGAAGTGATAATTTGAGGCAAGATATTGTATGGCTTACTGGTTGCTAAAAAGCGAACCTCATGTGTACTCCTACGCTGATTTAGAGCGCGATCGCACAACCATATGGGATGGTGTGAACAATAATCTGGCGCTCAAACATATCCGTACTATGTTACCCAAAGATTTGGCTTTGATATACCATACGGGTGATGAAAGACGAGCGATGGGAATTGCTGAAGTGATAAGCTCTGCCTATGTCGATCCTAAGCTCGGCGATCCTAAGCGGGCGGTGGTAGACATTAGCGCTGTGAAAGTGTTACCCCAGCCTGTAACCTTGGCTCAAATCAAGCAAGATCCTAGTTTTGAGGGCTTTGATCTGATCCGCATTTCGCGGTTGTCGGTGGTACCTGTTTCTGAGGCGCATTGGCAAAGGATTTTGGAGTTGGCTGAGACAAATTAGGGTTGCTGGTCGTAGAGTGTTTCGGTTTCGGTGATGAGGTTGTCGTTGGTTTCGTAATATTCCGATAGTAATTCGCGGTTGGTTACTTGTCCTAGGGATGCTTCGATCGCTGATGTAGTTGCTAGGCAAGTGTTCCCATTGGCATCAATTACCCGCTCGGTGATTTTGCCGTCTTTATCTATTAGATATTCGATTTTTTGATACTCTGACATGGCGATCGCTCCTTTTAAAGACAGATTTGGGTAGTTTTGGTGGTTAATTTTGCGGCTCGTCTGCTTGTCTCTGATTTAGTAGAATATCGAGAATGCGTCTATTTTCGGCTTGCATACCTCTAATTTCTGACTGCTGCTGCATGATAATCCCAATCATATGGTTGCTATCTCTACGCAGGTCAGTCATCTCTAGCCTAAACTCAACCATTGCGTTGGAATTTGCTTCAATGGCGCTAGCATTTGATTCTACTATTTTTTTAGTTTCAGCTAGACCTCGATTGGTTTCAGCTAAACCAAGATTAGTTTCAGTTAGAATGCGATCAGCTTCAGCTAATTCACGACTAGTTTCGGTGAGAATGCGATCGCTTTCTGCTTGGCTACGTTTGCTTTCGGCTAAACTTTGAGCGGTTGATTCGAGATATTGCGCTGTCCGATCCAGCATTGCGTCTGTCCATCGTTCAACAGTCATAAACTTAGTGTCTGGGTGGAGTATTAAACTAATACCAGTTTAGCTTGATGATTCTTCCTAGCCTGTTTTTATTGTGGCTGGTGATAAGATCGCCCTGGTTTCAGCAATTTCAGGATCATTTATCTGTTTCAGGTATAGTTTCCGTGCTCAACGCCTTACGGCATCAGAGGTTGAATCGCCACCTTCATAGCAATTGTGAATTGAGAGTAGGTATGTGCTCAACGCCTTACGGCATCAGAGGTTGAATCGCATATGATCGCGCGTTTAAATTCAGGATTAAATACCGTGCTCAACGCCTTACGGCATCAGAGGTTGAATCGCGGCGCTGCCTGGAAGCTTTGCAGAGCAAGAGCTAGTAGACAGTTTTGCAAGTAACAATCGCAGTTTAGAAAAAATCCTCCAGAAATTGCGAAAACAGAGAAAAAGTTAATTTGAGCAGGACATGAAACCACGCCACAATAACGATCCCAGAAAATGCAAGTATCTTGACTGTTCCATAAATGCGACCAACAGTAAACAGGGCATAGAATAGCAAGCACCCGATCACTAGTTAGTACCTCACAGACTGACATACTTGCATTTTTCTCGATACTTATCAATCCACCTTTTTTCGGGTGGATCGAGCCTTGTTAAACCGAGAATCCGTACATTATTACCTTGCTTTTTGGTATGTATCACATCCACACCCATCACAAGATCGCCAATACTAGATTCCAATCGAGAAACCCGATCTCGCAATCTAGCAATCAAATCCAGCGCCCCTTCTACTGCGAGATCGACTACAGCATCACGGGGACGATAACCTGTGACTTCGTTCCCACGTTCCTTTAATAGTCCGAGAAATTCATCACAGAACATCTTTAACTGGGCGACATCGGGAATAGCGATCGCATAGCCAACAAAATCGCGCTTACCTTCATTATTAATTAAGGCAGGCACGTAGATAGAGGCAGCAAATACCCAAAAATGCAAAAGGAATTGATACCTTGCCCGATCTTTAAATGGCACATTTTCAGGATTGCTGGCTTGCGCTCCGATGTAATAGGTGCTGGGCAGATCGACCGTAAACTCGGCAGGTTGTAAGAGTTCCTTCCAAACCTTGTCGGCATCATCGGTATAGTTGCCATTGGCTCTGGACTCGTAGGGCGATCGCGTCGTTGGGACACCGCGCAAAATACTCCAGAGCATATCTCGCCAAAGTTTAATCCACCGACCGCGATCGCCTTCAGGATAGGCATCGGCAATAAATGCACCCTTGGGGACGACAACCTGATAGATGTAGACTTTTTTCTTGACTGGCTTGCCTTTTTTGTCTACGTCATCTTTCTCCTCTTCACGCAAATAAGGAACAACCTCTTTGGTACGCGCATTTTTGAGAACTTGCGTTCGTTCTTGCTCTTCCCAGCTGGCTTCATAAACTTGATTGAATAGAGCTTGTAAGCCTAGCTGATTAATTCGTAAGGTAACGGCGCGATCGTTTAAGTTTTCAATCTCGCAAATAGCAGCACCATCTTGTTTCCAATCATCCAAGCGATGCAACCAGCGCACCATCAAAACTAGACCCGCGCGATGCTGAGATGAAGGCAACTCAGCCAATGTATAATCAAGCGTCAATACATCAGTCTCTGGTGTCAAAGATATTTGCTGAGAGCCTTTCTTAGCCAAATTTACCTCCTAAAATAAATGAAATTTGAGTTTGACCCAGCCAAGGCAACTTCTAACCTACAAAAGCATGGTGTATCCTTTGAAGAAGGGATGACTGTGTTTAGCGATCCTTTAGCATTGACAATTAACGATCCCATCCATTCAGAGCGAGAGTTTCGTTTTTTGACTATTGGCATGAGCGATCGCTATCGACTCGTTGTTGTGTCCCATACAGAGAGAAATGGACAAGTTCGATTAATTAGCGTCCGATTAGCAACTCGCCAAGAGAGGAAAGAATATGAATCCTGAAACTGAAGCTCAAATAGACAATGATGAAATGCTTCCTGAATATGATTTCTCAGGAGGTGTCCGAGGCAAATATTATGAGGCATACAAACAGTCTCAAAATATCTCTCAAAATATTATTGTTCTCGATCCAGATGTGGCAGCCGTATTTAGCGATTCTGCTTCCGTGAATGAAGCATTGCGAATGTTGCTGAAGATCGCTAGTTCTATGCAAACAATTCCAATTAACCAAGATCCACCTCCTCTAAATTCTTAGTAGAAAATCCCGATCGCACATCATAATTTCCTTCCCACTGCGCCACTCCTAAATATTTCGGTAACCAACTCGGTTGATTCTCAGGTGGATTTATGCCCTTGTGCGGAACGCTTATGATAAATCCGTCGTAGGGTTTCTTCGGTCTGGATTCCATAAGTGTCTTAACTTCATCAAGATCGCGATCGAGAACACAGGGCAGAGCATACTCATCTGTATCGCGGAAACTGCCCATCGTGGCAAAATATCCGCTCGTAAAGAATGATGGTAGTCCATCCGCTTTTGGTTCCTCGTTGGCAAATTTCTCAAGAGCCTCAGCCAATCGTTTTTGGCTAACGTCTCCACTGCCTAACTCAGCGAGAAATCTTTGGGCTGTTTCAATTTCCTTGCGATCGTAGGGTAAATCCTTGGGCGGTTTGTAAATATGCAACGTAGCCCGAAAATCATCGCCTCTAGCCAGATGGCGGTTAGCTCTTCCAAAACGCTGAACCAATGAAGAAATTGGCGCAAATTCAGTAATCAAAACATCAGCATCCAAATCTAGCGACATTTCACAAACTTGTGTTGTGACTGCGATCGCAGGCTTACGATCGCCATCTTTCTGAAAAGCAAAGGCACTGATCGTTTCTGCATGAACTTTTTGGCGATCCACCAATCGAAAGCGACTGTGATAGGTCAAAACCTCTACCTTCAATTCATCAGCAAGTCTTTTGGAAATTGCTAAACAGCGATCGACTGTATTCACAACCCATAAAACCCTTTCACCTTCTCTATAGGCATCAACAGCCTTTGTGAAAGCTTGATCGAAACCAGTAACAGGTTGAATTTGATATCTTGGGTGGTCTTCCTTTTCTTCGAGATCTTGCAAGCTTTTGCGATCGCTTTCCGTTGGATAAACCTGTAAGCCCAAATTCACAAGTTGCTTGCGTCGCGATGGTGGCAAAGTCGCTGTCATACATAAAACTGGGATATCAAATTGCTTGAGAAAGGCAAGCAAACTATCAAACATCTTCAAATCGAAACTATGAATCTCATCGATAATCACAACGCTATCAGCCAAAGCAGGTAAGAGGCAAATGCCACCATAGCTATGTTCCATAAAACCCAGAAATTGATTGACCGTCGTACTAAAATATCGACGCGACCAAAAGCCTAAAGAGAACAGGTGATCGTCCGTTGTAAAATCTTTTTCCTTCATCGAATCGGGGGGATTATCTGCCATTGCCTCCAGTTCATAGCGTGCCGTGCCTGTCACTAAGGCTGCATCAGCCTCAGGTGCCCAACTCACATAATCTTTAAAGCCTTCCGTAGCTGTCCCCTTGTGGGATAAAGGAAAATTACCTTCCCAACTGTGCAATGTTTAACCTGCTCCTCAGCCCATTTCCAAGCCGCAAGAGTTTTACCCGCACCACAAGCTGCCAAAAGCAAAACCCCTGCAAAAAACTTGCAGCCTGCAAAATTGATGTTGCTAACTAGGTTTGGTCAACTCTTCTACCCAGAAAACCGAGGTGGCGGCAAGTGCAGCGATCGCCCAATGGGTCGGGTCTAAGGGGACGGTGGCGAAGAACTCGCCGATGAAGGGAATATTAATGATGGTAGCCTGGGTAGCGATTAGGGACACTGTGACCGCAATCAGGGGCAGATTGGTGATAATAGAATTGCGATGTAGGCTACAGGCGTAAAAGATTTGACCTAGGAAGAAGGTGGTAAACCCCATCGTTCGAGCTTCGGGTATCTGGACAGATATCCCACGATATTGGAACCAAAATACCGCCCCTACGGCTACACAAAGGATAGCGATTGCTGTGCCTAGTCTTAGGTAGGAGCTAAACCGTAAGATCGACTGAAACTGTCTGGCGGGTCTGGTGAGAATATTAGTTGGCGTTGGCTCTAAGATAAATGTTAGGGCCAATAGCGGTGTGGCGATCGCGCTACTCCAGATAATTTGAAGCGGTACGATTTCAAGATTGATAGAGAGTGCTGCTAGTACGATCAGCAGCGTCGTTATCGTAGTAGTGGACATCAGCAATACTAGCCGTTGGATACGCTCGAAAACTCCCCGTCCCTCAGCGATCGCGATTGAAATGTAGTGAGAATATTCTCCTGGCAAAATCAATCCCGCACTATCTTGAACCTCCTTGGCACAAGTACGAACGCAAATTCCCACATCAGCTTGCTGTAGTAAAGGGATATCTTCAGGATCTTTCCCGAGCGTGGCAACGGTGGCGCGACGGCTTTGATGCTCTGCTTGCCAGGCTCGAATCATCTCAATTGGCATATCAAAATAGCTGCTGACTTCAATTCCTAGATTTTTACTTAAGGTTTGAGCATCAGTTTCGGAAGCGCGAATGAGTCCGTGATATTTAATGCCTGCTGTGGTGAAATTCTCAATATTGAGCGGTGTATCTGCTTCCAGAATCGGTGTAATTATAGATATTCTTGCCAGCATATCAATTATGGATGGGGATTTTACCCATAATCGCTTTTGGGATAGCGTCTGTATGCCTCGCAATTGCGTTAAAGTGGCGACGCGCAGCAAATTTTGAGGATAGGTAGCGATCGCGATCGCTACGCCAAGAAAACCAATCTCATCCCAATTTGTCTCGCCACGATAGATAGTAATGCCAACCATCCCAGCGATCGCCACACTAATGATGCCGAACCAGATCCAACGCAAGCGACACAGGAGGCGATGCATCGCGGAAATAGGTTGCTCTCGCCTTACTACCCTGTGGGTATAGACTTGTCTGCCTGTGGCTATAACTATTCCTAGACCACTACCTGAGATAATTGTCGTTCCAGCATAAACAATATTGCTACGCTCTTCGGTAGGGGTTGATTCTGGTAGGGTATGGTCGGCTTGTTTGGAGACGTTTGCCATGCTGCCCAGGCTGGTTTGATCGACTTTCAGATCGTTATGTTCTAGTAGGCGAATGTCAGCATTCAGGCGATCGCCTGATGCTATGACGACAATATCTCCCACAACCAAATCGCGGCTAGGGATATCTATGACCTCTCCATCCCGCCGCACAGTTGCCTCTATCTCAGCGAAAGTAAGATCTTTCTTTTCTTGTTTAGGTGGATAATTTAGTGTGGTATTTTCTCTAACTTGATGAGCCCAAACTGTTAAACAGATGCCTGCACTTGCATGAAATGCTCCTACCGCCACTAACACCCAGCCTTCACCACTCCAATACTGCACGGTGGCGGCGATCGCCATGAGAGCATAGGTGCCAGGATTAGTCAGAGGTTGGAAGGCAATCTGACTAATCCGATGTTTACTGGGCCACTGATTGCGCCCATAACGCCTCAGTCTTTGCCTCGCTACCACATAGGATAGCCCTGCTTTTTGCGATTGCAGATGCGTTAACACCTGCTCGATATCCCAATGGTGCCAGGGTTGCTGTGTTTTGAGTGATTTAGATTGAGGCATGAAGTAAGAGGTCAAGGATTAGCAGGATCTAGCCTTTAGCTTTTGCTGGAACGAGTTTTCCCTCAGCATTAACGTGTAGACCGCATTCCTGATTGCTTTGCTCCCACCACCACCGACCAGCCCGCAAATCTTCGCCTGGGGCGATCGCTCTCGTACATGGTGCGCAGCCAATACTAGGATAGTTGCGATCGTGCAAAGCATTGTAAGGCACATTATTACTACGGATATATTCCCAAACCTGTTCGTTTGTCCAATCATTCTGAGGATTGATTTTTAGTATATATCTAGTCGTATCTAATTCCACGACCTGCATCTCAGCGCGATTATCTGTCTGGTCGCGACGTAGGCCAGTAATCCATGCCTGTAAATCTTCTAGTGCTCTGTTGAGAGGTTCTACTTTCCGTAGTTTACAGCATAACTTTCGATTCTCTACGCTGTCATAGAATAAATTGATCCCTTGTTCCTGTACCATTTTTTGGATGGCTTCGGTTTGCGGGAACATGGTCTTGATTTGCATTTGGGGGTATTTCTTGGCGATCGCTGACATTACATCATAGGTTTCGCCAGGTAAGCGGCCAGTATCGAGCGTAAATACACAGGCGTCGGGGCGGATGCTAGCCATCATGTCGATTAATACGACATCTTCGGCACCAAAACTAGATGCTAAGGAAACATGGGGATGAAATTTATCTAAAGCCCAAGTCAGGACTTCCTGAGGTGTTTTCCCCTGCAATTGAGTTACGGCAATATCAACTTCTGCGCTTGTAGTCATAGCAAATTAAAGAGCGATCGTATTCGATCTTATATCGATCTGTGGCAATCGTGAACTAGGGTGGCTTTTATCAAGCAAGATTTGGAAAAACTGAAAGCGGATCGGACTGTGAGGTTTCGCTTTGCACTAGTCTGTACTCGACACCATCTGGCATGATAGCTCCTTCTAGGATTGCTCCTGTCCATTCAGTGCTAGTAATGTCTGCTCTGGTTAAAACCGCATCTGTGAAGTCGGCGTTGGTGAGATTAGCACCAATTAGATCGGCTCTTACAAAGATCGCTTCGACCAAACAGGCATAGCTCAAATTAGTATTATTTAGCTTGGCCTTGGGCAAAATTGCCTCAGTGAGATTAGCACCGCTAAGATCGGCATGACTGAGATTTGCATTGCTGAGATTTGCATTACTGAGATTTGCACCGCTGAGATCGGCGTAGATTAAGTCGGCGTTAGTAAAATTGGCGTGTCTGAGATCGGCACCTTCTAAGTTGGCAGAAATTAAATCTGCATTACTAAGATTGCAACCTGTGAGGTTGGCATGACTGAGGTTGGCATTTCTCAAAATTGTTTCGCGCAGATCGCCTCCTTTGAGATCGCTGTTAATGAAGCTGGCAAGGCGTAAATTTGCTCCGACAAAAATAGAGCCGCTCATGTCAGAATCATTGAGATTAGCGCCGATCAAATAGGCACCAATTAGTGTTGCATAGATCATTTCAGCATTATTGATCGTTGCTTCGCGCAGATCGGCGTGACTGAGGTTGGCACCGCTAAGATTGGCGCTTTCTAAGTTGGCATTCCTCAGACTGGCATAGACAAGGTTAACTCCTTCTAAGTAACAGCCTGGACATGCTTTTGTTTCTAGTAGCTTTTGCCTAAGCGTAGCTTGCTGCATAGTTTCACTTCCGAAAATCCCAAAAAATAGCTAACCAGTCTCATATCCTATTGGGGTCAATGTTAGCTTAACTTGCAGCTATATCGATCCTATTCACATTGTGAAACTAATTCTCTGCAGGAATTTAGGCATGTGTTTGTGCATGTAATTTTTGAATGCCTATCTATCACTTAGCGATGATCTAGCAATCAGTTTTTATTTATTTAAGAGGTGAAGGAGTACAACTTCATGGAGGCGAAGCCCCCAACCCCCCAATTTACATTTCATCTAGGATTGCTATAGAGTATTAGGAATATAAATTTTTACATACAAAATATTAAGCTTATGCCACGCTCTAGTTTTACCAAAGACGACCAAGGATTGATGAACAATTGGGCAGTAGAGCCTAAGATGTATGTCGATCAGGGAGAAGAGCGGTTTGGCTTAACTGAGTATGCAGAGATTATTAACGGACGCCTGGCTATGGTCGGAATGGTAGGCTTAGTCGTACTGGAGTTTGTCACTGGCAAGAGCTTTTTAGGGCTTTTAGGTTTTTAGGTTAAGCATTGGGTTTTTTCGCTTATTGCGGTTTCTAGATCGGTACAGAGGGCAGATCTAAATGGCTACCCTTTTAATTCGGATTGCATACCTATGCGCGATCGCTATCGATATCAGTCGGCTAATCATGGTGTCAATCCGCTTTGGCGCAGTTTGTCATTAGTCGCTACAGGTGGATTTTTGGTGGTGCTGGCATTTGCGCTGATTGGTGTTTGGCGTATGGGCGATCGCTTTTTTAGTGACATGGGGGCGATGTTTAGTCTCAAAGTAGCGTCGCCTGAGGTCGATCTTCGCCCGATTGTGATCTCGCAGATCCGTGGTGCTAGCGAGCTAACCACTTCGATTTTTGTGATGGAAACGGTGGTGCCAACTCGTCAAAATTTACTGCTAGGCAGTGTGACATTGGGAACGACGAAACTGCTCTATATTGCGCATGGAGAGGTGCGGGCTGGTGTAGATTTGGGTGCGATCGCGCCAACAGATGTGACTTTGACTCAAGATAGCATTACGATTCAGCTACCGCCGCCCAAGATCTTAGATCGCAAGATCGATGTTAATCGCTCCAGCATCTATGAATATGATCGGGGCTTTATGGGGTTAGGGCCTGATGTGGGGCCAAATTTACAGACACTCGCGCAGCAGGAAACTCTAAAACGGATTGAGAAGGCAGCCTGTGATAATGACATTCTAGCGGCGGCTAACCAGAGAGCTGAATTGGTGGTTGGCCAGCTTGTTAAACTGACAGGCTACGCTAAAGTGATGGTCAAGACCCAGACACCCGATCCGAATACCTGTGGTTCTTGAACCTGTATTGGCAGCAAGCGGCTAGAATAGTGTTTGCTGCGAAACCCCAGAACTCAAGTTCTGGGCTCAAAGCTAAAGTCAGCTAAAGCAGACTCAAGAGATGTTTACAATTAACTAACAAAATGACGGTTCGCGTTCGTATTGCTCCTAGTCCCACTGGTAACCTCCACATTGGTACCGCCCGTACCGCCCTTTTCAACTGGCTCTATGCCCGTCGCCAGGGTGGAAAGTTCATTTTGCGTATAGAAGATACCGATCGCGAGCGATCGCGGGATGAATATACAGAGAATATCCTCAGCGGATTGGTGTGGTTGGGACTTGACTTTGATGAAGGCCCTTTTTATCAGACCCAGCGCCTAGAGCATTACCGAGTTGCCGTCCAAGCATTGTTAGACCAGGATCTTGCTTATTTCTGCTATAGCAGCGAGGCAGAATTGGAGCAAATGCGTGAGGAGCAAAAGGCGAAAAAGCAGGCTCCGCGCTATGATAACCGCCACCGTAATTTGACCAGCGAGCAACAAGCAGCATTCGTTGTCGAAGGTCGCAAACCCGTAATTCGCTTCAAAATCGAAGAGCCCCGCGAAGTAGCGTGGCAGGACATGGTACGCGGTGAAGTGAAATGGAATACCCGCGATCTTGGCGGTGATATGGTGATTGCCCGAACCGACGAGCAGGGGCAGATTTCCCTACCGCTATATAACTTTGCTGTGGTGATTGATGATATCGAAATGGAAATCACTCAAGTAATTAGAGGTGAAGACCATATTGCGAATACGGCGAAGCAGATTTTGATCTACGAAGCACTTGGCGCTAATATCCCTCAATTTTCTCACCTACCGCTGATTCTCAATGCTCAGGGTGCCAAGATTTCTAAGCGCGATGGTGCGACCTCAGTTGATGAGTTCCGCGCTATGGGTTATGTCCCAGAGGCATTTACCAACTACATGGTGTTGTTGGGCTGGTCGCCCCCCGATGCGCAGGAGATTTTCTCTATGCAAGATGCGGCGCAGGTATTTGGCTTTGAGCGCGTGAATAAGGCAGGCGCAAAGTTCGACTGGGATAAGCTCAACTGGTTGAACAGTCAATATCTACATGCGATGCCTGCGGAAGATTTATGCGATCGCCTGATTCCTTTTTGGAGCGAAGCTGGATTCGATCGCGAAATCAATTGGCAGGAGCAACGCGATTGGTTATTAGAAGTTGTCAAACTGATTGCGCCTAGCCTGACTCGTCTGAGCGATGCGGTGGAGATGACTCGCTATCTATTTGAGAGTGAGCTTAAATATACTGATGAGGCGATCGCAGTTTTACAGCCTGAAGCGGTGAAGCCAATCTTGGCGGATCTATTGCAGCAGCTTAAAGATACGCCTGACCTGACGGCTGAGTTGGCAACTAGCCTGATTCAAGCCGTGACCAAATCACAAAGTGTGAAGAAGGGAATGGTGATGAAGCCGCTACGCTGTGCGCTGACGGGTGATGTGCATGGTCCCGAATTAATCCCATCGTTTTTACTATTGCATCAAAGGGGATTGGCGGT
>JANMRU010000333.1:0-2272 GCA_031388585.1 Pseudanabaena sp. SOY_30_concoct_251
TTGGGTAGAGAGATGTAAAAGCTTGGTCAAAAACTTTGACAGAACTCTGGCTAATGCCGAGGCTAGACTTAACCTTTGCTTTATTCGGCTTATGCTTAAACGCCTTGCGGACGCTTCCTAAGATGCCAAATGGGTTCTATATCGTTAAGATTACATTAGCTTAAAAATTTGGAAGGGATTTGAAGATTTGGAGAACTGGATAAAGCTTCTGAATGCGATCGCGCAAAACGAGCTAACCCACCCTATACAATTAGCTTTAGTTGGAGATTTTACGGATTGAGACAAGATTTTCTAAAAACTCAAATTAACAAGCTAATCGTTCTTAAAAACTGTAAAATTCAACGGATGCTTGATGGGGCAATTTCCCCTACACTATTATTAAAGTCTTTAGAAAAAGAGTTGCTTTCAGGAGTAATAATTTGCCCTATAGCAGGTGCTAGTGCTTATTACACTTTAAGAAAGATGAGGATTGCAGCTTATCCTATTACGGTTAAAGGTGATGACTTCGAGAAAGAATATGCTTTTCTCCCAGCCCTATCAGGGATTCTAACGGCTGCAGTGGCTGGTGTTAAAATCCGCTTGATGGATGAAGAAGACTTTTGGATTGCTTAATCGGAGGTAAATAACTATGACTATTCAAGAACTTTGCGATGTTGAAGCGCAAGAACTCGCGAAAGAATTTGGCTATAGCTTTGAGCGTAAATGCTTGAATCTCCCACAATATACAGGTGAACTAGATCTCAGCCCACAAACCCAAGAACGTATCGAAGAAGTTTTACCCCATGTAAGCCTTGCCAGCGATCGCGCAAGGCGAGAAATTTTAGTTTCTCCCATCATGAGTGACTTGGTTCATTACACAAAATCCCATGTAAGGATTGAGTATGCAATCCAAGTAACAGAACAATTACAAGGAGTTTTAGACTATTTCATCAAATCTCCTCATTTTCCTGTCATTACTTTTGCCAAAGGAGCAGATACTGATTTTGGCATGACACAACTAATTGCTTCACTCATGGCGCTTGATCGCTGGCTAGAAGATCCACCGCAAACTCACCTCATTGGAGCCGTCACAACTGGCAAAACGTGGGAATTTGCAAGACTAGATCGCCAATCCAAACACATCGAACAGGGTTTAGAGATATTCCATTCCCTCAACAACTTTGAAATTTTGATGAGGATTTTAGTTCAAACCCTGATATATGGGAATCAACCGAATTTAAAATAGGAGGAGAAATGATTTATTTAATTCGCGATCGCGCCACAAAAGAGCAAATTGATGAAATGCTGCAAACCCTTGACACCTATGTCAAGTTAGCCGTTGATATTGAGCGCGGTATTTTAGCAGGAGGAGGAGTCTATCATGCTGATTGCGAATCTATTTTGCTGGAAGATGGCAGCGAACAGAAAAATATCTGGGGTGCAGATTGGAACCCTAATACTCAGGAAGTAACCTACGAGGCATTGATCAATATCCGTCCTAGCCAAAACAACAGATCAATGGAGATTGCCGATGTCAAAATCAAGGAACAAGTTGCTCAGATTGCTCGTGAAATACTAGGAAACATATGAAGAATTGGAATACGATCAAACAACGCTATTTATTTGATGAACTCCCTACTCGTTTAGGAGGGATTGCTGCAAATCTAGCGCGTGTCAAATCTTTCTCTAAAAATATTGCTCATTCAGATTTAGTTGCAAGCCTAGTCGAAGAGAGCAAGATATTTATCGAATGGACGGCTCTAGATGCCGATATTGAGACGGCTGGCGAGTTAGTAGAATTGCAAATTCAGTTAGCATTGTGGCAATTGCGCTGGACAAAGATTTGGGCAGATCCAGCGCAACGGATGGAAGTTGCCGAACAAGCACAGATTTGGTCAGATCGGATCTTAGAGCGATCGGGGCTTTTAGACTAGCTACCAAATCCCCTTTTATTTCTCTTGGGTTTTGCTGCTGCACGCCTTGTGCCACTGTTTGCGATCGCTATCGATAAAGTGCGCTTTTTTTGGTACTGCTTAATTCGTGCAGCTAATGGATTTGCAGAATCGACTTTGAGATGAGTTATGGAAATAATCATCATTCCGAACTTTTGCTCCTCTCCAACTTCAGTCTCTAATTCGTGCTGAATAGCACAGAGAATTCCACCCATATCTCCCGTGTATAGAAGCTTTTCAACTTGATAAATACCATTCTTATCTTTTATGGCATTTCCCTCAGTACAGGACAAAAGCTTGCAAAAGAGGAAGGGAAGGGGTTTCATAGGAAATAACAACAC
>JANMRU010000337.1:0-30732 GCA_031388585.1 Pseudanabaena sp. SOY_30_concoct_251
TCCATTTTGGCGGTCTTGTCTTCTTCTTTGGCGGCAACAGAGGTTCAATAATCTCCCATTCTTTATCGGTCAAATCAGTTGTATAGACCATGTCTTGAACCTTTTTTACTTATTATAAGATACCAAATGGGTTCTATACTGAGGATCGCTCTTTGCATCACTAGGATTACCCATTATCAGGTGTGTGTTGGCGGTATCGAGAGCACGGCTAGGTAAATTGGCTTTAGCGATCGCCACACTTGAGTCAGACTCTCCACTGGAGACTGAAAGGTAAGTCAGAAGCAAAAACAACCCACAAACTTTGCTGACAATGGGTTGTAAAACAAGACTGCTCATACGCCTCCCCTTATTCCTGTAATCTCTATGTATTTGGCGATACAAGATAGCTTATCTCCCCACGCCCCCTTCATCCTGACTATTTTTGCCAAAGCTTGGATTTATGCTGTGTTTTGAGATCCTGGGTCTGGCTGCTTGCCAGCCGACTAAATCTGTCTCCAGTTCAGTGATGCTGAAGGCAAAGGTTTAAAGTGCGATCGCACTTTAAACAAACCTGGCAGCAATACCGTAAATGTTGAAACTCAAGCCGAGCATCCTACAAAAAACACACGGGTGCTACCTCTGGCAGTAAACAAATGTTAAGCAATTCGATGCGTTTGTCAAAGAATTATTGAGAAGTTGCGGCTCAATCGAGTCGCCATTGTAGGTTAGGAAGACGTGACATTTAAACTTCAAATTTTATTCTTTTAAAACCTTTAAAACTTTATGTATAAACAAACTACTAAAGATCCAGTTGTAGCCGTAGTTACCGCCGCTATGGGGGCGGGCGTTGTTGTGGGCTTTAGCGTCAGCCAAGGGCAAAATATCTTTGTTGGTCTTGGCATCACTGCTTTTGCCACATCAGTTGCATTAATTATGGACAAACTATTCTTTCGCAGTTAGATAACATGCGGGGTGCAATGCACTCCGCGCTCAAGTCGATCCGATCCAGACAACTCGCCCATGACATCCAGTCAGTACTCACCCGATGCGAGTAGAGCGTGGGCTGCGCCAGACTGAAAGATAGGGTGTCAATTTTCGGGACATCACGCGAAGCAGATTCTCGTAGAGTACGCCTCAATTAACGCTTGCATGTCCATGTATCAAGGGCGCTGAACCGAGTAACTTTACAGAGCCAAACTTACAGCCAGCCCCCCGCCCCCCATTAGTTAAAACTGCAAAGGCTTTTCGAGGGCTAGTTAAGGTAAAAGTCAGCCAGTGAAATTCCTGCGTAAGCTGGTAATAAAGAGTCGCCTTCTTCGACAAAAGGCTAGTATGGCTGTAGCAACCTTAATTTGCATCCGCAAAATTTACTCAAGCAATCTAGGCTTGAAATGGTTTTTAAAGCCGATAGCTCATATCTACAAAAAGAGTCATTGTTTCTTTTGCAATAATATAAGTTAATTTTAATTAAGCACCGAGTTCGCGCGCAATTTAAATTTATGAAATTTTCTTGGAAAACTTTTTTACTTTGGTCTCTGCCTGTAGTGGCGATCGCATTTTTTGCGTGGCAAACATTTTTTTCTAGCCCTGCGCAGCCGCAGATGAATATTAATGCGGCAAACACCCGCATAACCTACGGTAAGTTTTTAGAATATCTAAATAATCATTCTGTGCGCAAGGTCGATATTTTTGATGGTGGTCGTACTGCGATCGTGGTTGCAGCCGATCCACAGCTCGCAAACAAAGAACAAAGAGCTAGAGTCGATCTACCACTCTACGCACCAGAGTTGATGGATAAACTTCGCGATGGCAAAGTTGACTTGGCCATTTACCCACCGCGCAACGACGGTGCCGTTTGGGGATTTCTCAGCAATCTTTTCTTCCCTGTGGCTTTGGTAGCAGGTTTGTTTTTCTTATTCCGCCGTTCTAATCAGATGGGAGGGCCAGGCCAAGCAATGGATTTCGGCAAAACCAAAGCCAGATTTGCGATGGATGCCCAAACAGGGGTGAAATTCGATGATGTTGCTGGCATTGAAGAAGCTAAAGAGGAATTACAAGAAGTCGTAACTTTTCTGAAAAAGCCCGAACGCTTTACAGCAGTTGGTGCCAAGATTCCTAAAGGCGTGTTGCTAATTGGTCCTCCTGGCACTGGTAAAACTTTGCTAGCCAAAGCGATCGCAGGTGAAGCTGGCGTACCATTTTTCTCTGTTTCGGGTTCAGAATTTGTAGAGATGTTCGTCGGTGTTGGGGCTTCTCGTGTACGAGATCTGTTCAAGAAAGCCAAGGAGAACGCTCCGTGCATTATCTTTATCGATGAAATTGATGCCGTAGGTCGCCAACGCGGTGCTGGTATCGGTGGTGGCAATGACGAACGCGAGCAAACTTTAAACCAGATTCTTACGGAGATGGACGGGTTTGAGGGTAATACTGGCATCATTATTATCGCAGCGACTAACCGCGCTGATGTTCTAGATGCGGCGCTACTCCGTCCGGGTCGTTTTGATCGCCAGATTCTTGTCGATCCACCAGACATCAAGGGTCGTTTGCAGGTACTCAACGTGCATTCCCGCGACAAGAAAATTGGCCCAGAAGTTTCTCTTGAAGCGATCGCACGGCGCACTCCTGGCTTTACTGGTGCTGACTTAGCTAACCTGCTGAATGAAGCCGCAATTCTAACTGCGCGCCGCCGCAAAGATGCAATAACAATGTCTGAGGTAGATGATGCCGTCGATCGCGTGATTGCTGGTCTAGAAGGTAAGGCATTAGTCGATAGCAAGAATAAGCGCCTGATTGCCTATCATGAAGTTGGACATGCGATCGTTGGCACTCTGATTAAGGATCACGATCCTGTGCAAAAAGTAACCCTGATTCCAAGAGGTCAGGCCGCAGGTCTAACCTGGTTCACGCCATCAGATGAGCAATTCCTGATCTCTCGCGCTCAAATCCTCGCCAGAATCTGTGGTGCTTTGGGTGGTAGAGCGGCTGAGCAAGTTGTGTTTGGCGATGCTGAGATTACTACGGGTGCAGGTAATGACCTCCAGCAGGTAACCGGCATGGCACGTCAGATGGTGACTCGTTTTGGGATGTCAGATATCGGGCCGATGTCATTAGAAGGGCAGAATAGCGAGGTCTTTTTGGGTAACAATCTGATGTCTCGTTCTGAATTTTCTGAAGAAGTATCATCTCGCATTGATAAGCAGGTGCGTGAGATCGTTCGCGGTTGCTATCAGACAACGTTGAATATCATGTATGAGAATCGCGCTGCGATCGATCGCATTGTGGATATCCTCGTTGAAAAGGAAACTATCGATGGCGAAGAATTTAGACAAATTGTGGCTGAATTCACTGTAGTTCCTGAAAAGGAAGTATATGTTCCTCAGATATAGCGATCTCGATATATAAATTGGGGAGTTGGGGACTTCGCACCCATAAAGGAGTTTCACTGCCTTACCCCTAAGCAAATAAAAACTGATTGCTATGTAAAAATTACAATTGGTAAAAGGCGATCGCCCTTGAGATTCTTTCTCGTTGGGCGATTTTTTGTATGAGCGCTGATTTGTGGGCTTTAAACATAGAGATCGCCAGTTACAGCCAATTGCAATCAAAACCGCCACGGATAAAATGACTAAAACCCGAGCGGGGGCTACGCCCCTGCGACCTGTTTTTTGTGGTGGACTTGATCGAAAACTGCTGTAAGTCAGGATGTGGTGGAGGGATGAAATCATTCATGGGGCAATCACCCAAATTCGCCAAACTAAAATTTGTCCTGACGATCTAGTTGTCTGGCAATTTTTAGTTGATGGTTAGACGGAAGCTAGGAAGTCTTTGGAGTGTATTTTTTGACGGTTTGAAAACCATCAAAAAATTCTTGACAGAACGCTAGACGCTGGCTATGTTAGCGTTCAAATCCTGGCGGTTAGTTAATTTGGGATCGGTGTGACGCGGGTTAAAGTAATATAGAAATCTAGACCTTAAAAAATTTAGGCATTCTTTATGGTTGCAGAGTTCCGTGCCTCTGAATCGGTTTCAATTTCGGTGCCAGCGCACTCGGTACCGATCGCCCATTATTTACGCCAACCTCAGCGTTTAATTAATGCCATTACGACAACATCTAAAGTGGAAGCGCTTGAAGATCGGCCAGGTCAGGAAGGGCACCGATTTTTCCGTATGAACATGCAGCCGTTAAATTTTCTGCACCTCAAAATTCAGCCTACAGTCGATATGGAAGTATGGGCAAACGCTACGGGTTCTGTATTTTTACGTTCTATCCATACCCAAATTCGCGGTACAGATTGGATCGATCAGCGCTTTTCGCTCAAGCTCGCTGGCAAAATTTCTCCACAAATCGATCGACTCGGACACACTAAGTTAGCTGGAAGGGTGGATCTAAAAGTTAGCGTTGTTCTACCCCCAATTTTCTCACTAACCCCTCTAATAATCGTAGAGGTTACTGGCAACCGCTTATTAAAAAGTGTTTTAGTAGCGATGAAGCAACGTTTAATGCAACGCCTGGTTGCTGATTATGTTGTTTGGGCTAAGGAAGATTGCAATATTGAGGTTTCAAGCAATCCAGCGATCGAACCTGCTTGAGCTTAGGCCAACACGATTAGAGAAACGAGTTAGTATGGGTTCCACTAGTGTAAAAACTAGTCTTGAAATACTGATTCAACTCTGTGTGAGGAACGAACTATGATCAAATTTTTACAAGTTTTACTATCTTTGTCTCCATTAGCTTTTGGCACTATTTTGCTAAATCCGAATGGTGCTTTTGCGAATGAATCTGGCACGGTTTCCCGTATCGCCTCAGATCTAAAGCCATTAAATCAGCTAGATCGCTTAGATATTAGACAATCGCAACTTGATGAAGCGCGTGAAGCTCTCCAGGAACGCATCGAAAAGCTAGCAAAGCAGATCGATCGCGAAGAAGCCCTTGCCTTTTCCCCTACCACTAAGCTGACCGGACAAGTATCGTTCAGTCTGACTACTTCCAATCGCTAGATTAGTTTAAAACTGCAAGAAGCCTGAAATGTCTATCTAAGATAGGCATTTCAGATTTGGATACTTATCTCAGAAAATTATATAAGAACCTCCCAAGTTGGAAACTCCCAATATTTACGCCAGCTAAGATTAAGAATGCATGAGCGGAGCTAAATGATTTCAGTAAATCATCTTTGGACTTACTCCATGCCGTAACAAGTAGTCGAAAAGATGTTTCTACCCAATCAGAAGCAAATAACCAAACTAGAATTGTCCCCACGATCGCTGTTACTACCCACGCCCAGCCAAGTGTAATGTGAATGCTTGCTAAGGCAAAGCCGATCGCTGCTACAACGCTAATTACCCAAACAGATGTAAGCGAAAACAGCCAGATAATTGCCCATTGACCCGCGATCGCTAATCCCCAGGCGATCGCCAAAAATACGGCACCAGCAGAAATGGCTCGTGGCAATGTCAGTGCTGTGAGAACAGCGCCAATAGTTAAATACATCGTGGCACTCCATACTAACCACCCCCAAGGAATATTTTTTTGCTGAAGTGTAAGCGGATTTCCCCAAGGTAGCGTGTGGGTAATCAGTGTAAATACTGCTTGCAAAGTATTGCCAGCAGAATCTAATTCTTGTCTTGTTTGAGGAATTTGCAAGAGTTCCAGCCAATTTTCCATTGTCTTGGGGCGATCTTTTGCTTTAATTTCCATTCCCTGCAAAATAGCTGTATTGATATGGTCGCTAAGGTGCGGCACAAATTCCTGCGGAGATTTGAGGAGCAATCCGTCGATTTCTTGATGTCGTTCAATCGCCGCGACCGGAACTTCACCTGTAACCGCAAAATAAAGAGCGGCGGCAAGGGCATAAATATCCACCGATGGTCTGGCGCTACCTTCCTTTTGTTCGAGCGGTGCAAAATTTTGATGCCCGTAATGTAAATAAGTCGGTGTAACGATCGCCACATCTGCGGCTAGACCAAAATCAATCAGAATAGCGGTGCGATCGGATCGCACCATAATATTGCTGGGATGAGTATCGCGGTGGACCTTGCCTTTGTTTTGATGCATATAGCTCAAGGCTTTACCAATTTGCTGAATGTAGCCAACAGCTTCAGCTTCAGGCAGAGGTTCCCCAGCCCTAACCAAGCTATAGAGCGTTTCACCTTCAACAAAATCGAGTACGACGCAATAGGTATCATTCTCTTCAAAGTCATCCCAAAATTTGACGATACTTGGATGAGATAGTTGTTTTAGGCTTTTTGCTTCGTTCTGAAGGCGTTTTAGCAACTCTTGGTAGCGAGGATCGTTTTTAAATTCTTCTAAAGGAGTTTTAATCGCAACATCTCGATTTGCGGGAAGGAATTTAGCTTTATAAATCAAACCAAAGCTGCCTTTAGCAATTACACCTAGGATTTCGTATTTTCCTGCTTGGAGGCGATCGCCACTTTCCCATCCCATAATCAGATTATTCTCAAATGTGATATGCGTATTTTACAGTCTTTACCTAATCCACTTATCCAGTACATCGAAACTGGCAAGTCAAACTATTTTTCCGTGTATTCTGGTGTTAGGCTAGCATATAGGACTAGGGCTATATCGCATCAGCTCAAGCCAAACTCATACATCTGTAAATATCTTTTAACCTATGCCTCTCAGTTTACCGAAGCCGCCCGATCCTAGAGATCCTGATTACCAGCGTCTCGAAAGACGTGTCAATTTCGCCCTGCATGTGGGTATATTTGCTGCTAGTAATTCAGGTTTGTGGTTTGTGCGATCGCTTAAATATGCTGATTGGGATTGGGCAATTCAAGTGACAGGATTTTGGGCATTATTACTACTCGGCCATTTTATCTGGGTGTCAGCAAAGAAATAAAAAAGAAGTAAAGAAAGCTGTAAAACTGTAAGTAGGGAGAAATAAAATTTATGTCTATGACTTCAGAAAATATCGAAAAACTAGCAGTGGCGATCGCTGAGGAAGTCTACATTGATATTGCCAAATGGCACCTATATCTTGGTGATGCCCACTTGCACACTGTACTTGCTGAACAGTTTTACCCCATGCTAACAGCAGGAGTAAACGCTGATACCGTGAACAAAATTCTTAGTACTACGATGGTAAAGATTGGTGATGGCAAGCGCGAACTTCCCCTCGGCGACTTTATCCCAGATCGCGCTCAAGCTAACCTGCTGAATGTTTTAGAAAATTTTAGCAAGGATTTGTAGGACTACTTAACAGCGCGATCGCTTTTAGAATGCCTATTGCCGCAGATACCGCAGATACGTATGTTCAAGCTTATTCGGTACTTTTCCATTACCAGCTTAGTTGCTCTAAGTGCAGCATCTGTAATTTCTGCTCTGATCTATCGGCATGTGGCAACTCTTGATGTCGTCAAATTAGGTGAGAACAATAATATTTCTCTGACGCGCACCTTCGCTAATTCTTTGTGGTCAGAGTATAAGCCATTTCTAGTTTTAACTTCTGGTTTGAGTGATGAAGAAGTAAAAAAACATCCGCAGACATTACGACTCCTTGAGGCAATTCGCAAACAGACAAACCAATTATCGATTGCTAAAGTTAAAATATTTGCTTTAAATGGCCGAACCATTTTCTCAACTGATAGTACCAATATTGGTCAGGATTATTCCAAACGTCCTGGCTTCTTGAAAGCACGGTCTGGAGAGGTCGTCACAACTTTAGATCATCGCGATACTTTTAGTGCCATTGATGGCGCGATCGAAGATCGAAAGCTCCTGTCCAGCTACGTTCCCTTATATGCTGGTGCTGACAATCTCTCAGAGATCGAAGGTGTATTTGAACTATATTCTGACGTTACGCCTTTAGTAGAGAGAGTAGATTCAACTCAGGGCCTCATTTTCCTAACCAGTATTGTAACTTGGGGCATAGTTTATTTATTTCTTTTCCTGATTGTCAGCCGCGCAGATCGAATTATCAAAAAGCAATTTCTGTTGCAACAGCAAACACAGAATATCCTAATTCAGCAAGAAAAGATGGCAGCGTTAGGACAGCTAGTTGCTGGAGTAGCGCACGAAATTAATAACCCTTTAGGTGCAATTAAGGCATCTGCTGGCAACACTCAGAGAGCATTAGAAGAAGTTCTATTGGAGCTACCTCAGTTATATCGGCGGTTGACTCAGGAAGAACAGAATATTTTTTTTGAATTAGTATCTCAGTCGCTAAACAGGAAAACATCGATCTCCTCTAGTGAGAGCCGTAAGCTCAAACGTAAATTGATTACTCAGCTTCAAGAGTATGAGTTGGAGAATGCCAGAGACATTGCTGACCTCTTCATAGATATAGGTATACATGATAAAGAGAAAATTGAGCCTTTGTTGCCTCTTTTGAAAAGCGATAATGGTGAATGGATAGTACAGCTTGCCTATAACTTAACTCGCTCATTCGCTAACATTCAGATGATTCTAAGCGCAGTCGATCGCTCCGCAAAAATTGTGTTTGCCCTCAAAAACTATGCACGTTCCGATCTGAGCGAACAGAAACAACTAGTTCATGTGACTGACGGACTGGAAACAGTAATCGAAATCTATCACAATCAACTCAAGCATAATATTGAGTTGATCCGAGACTATCAGGAAATTCCAGATTTTTTGGGATATCCTGACGAACTGATCCAAGTATGGACAAACCTAATTCACAATGCAATTCAAGCCATGCAAGCAAAAGGAACGCTTACTCTATCTGTCAAGCAGCGGGAGAATGGCGTTGAAGTGGCGATCGCAGATAATGGCCCTGGCATCCCTGACGACGTGCAAAAGCGAATCTTTGAGGCTTTCTTTACAACCAAAATTGCTGGAGAAGGCAGTGGTTTGGGTTTGTACATATGTCAAAAAATTGTTGATAAGCACATGGGAAATATTAAACTCAAGAGTGAGCCAGGGCACACTGAATTTGTCGTTTGGTTACCGATCGGGTCTGTTTAAAAATTGGGAGAACATCTAACTATTCTGTTGATCCAACAAGACCAGATTATCGCGATGGATAACCGTATCTTCCCCTGTAAAATCTGCTGTCTGAAATCCCAGCAGTCGCGCAATATCGTCTGATTTGCAACCCAAGATTTGAGCAGTTTCCTTGCTACTGTAGTTGGTAATTCCTCTGGCGAATTCCTTACCACTGCGATCGCACAAACTTACGGCCTCCTGTGCATCAAATTCTCCCTCGACTGCGCATATCCCAGCAGGTAAAAGCGATCGCCCTAATTTTGCCAACGCCCTAACAGCACCATCATCAAGTAGCATTTTCCCCGTTGGCAACATACCATAGGCAATCCAACGCTTGCGAGCATTGACAGCGCGAGGCTGTGGCGCAAATTGCGTACCAAGTGGTTCGCCCTGCATAATCTCAAGGATGCGTTCTGGGGCATCGCCCTTAGTGATTGCAGTTCGCACACCAGCCGCTGAGGCAATGCGCGCCGCCGTCAGCTTGGTGATCATGCCACCAGTGCCCCACTGACTACCCGCACCCGCATCTACATCCAGATTGTGTATTTGATCGTGCCCCACGGCAATAATGGGCTTAGCATCGGGATTTTGGCGCGGGTCAGCAGAATAGAGGCGATCGACATCGGTTAACAAAAACAACCAATTTGCTTCGATTAGACTGGCAACTAGAGCCGAAAGAGTATCGTTATCGCCAAACTTAAGTTCATCCACCGCTACTGTGTCATTCTCATTCACAATTGGCACCACATCCAGCGCTAATAGTTCTTGAAACGTAGCATTGACGTTGATGTAATGCTGACGTTGCATTAGATTAGCGCGAGTCAGTAAAACCTGGGCAACGGGCTGGTTTAGGGTAGCAAAAAAGTCATCATATATGCGCATTAAGCGGCTCTGCCCTACAGCTGCCACGGCTTGCTTCATTGAGATATGGCGAGGTCTTTCAGTCATGCCAAGTCTTGCGCAGCCTACGCCCACCGCACCCGAAGATACCAATACAACCCGATGTCCTAAGCGCCGTAAATGTACGACTGCTTCAACTAATTTAGCGATCGCAGATAAATGTAGATCCCCAGAGTCAGGTCTGGTTAAGCTTGATGTCCCGATCTTAATCACAATGGTCTGGGATTGCATATGAAAAGTTTGGCCTATTACTCAACTCATCCTACCGAGAGCGCCGTCATATTATCGTCATATTTATTATGTGCGGTCGCCAAAAATTTTAACTAGAACCATCCCTGCCACAAAGCCGCTAATATGTGCCAAGTAAGCAACACCTGGCTGCCCAGGGTTTGTCATTGCCGCATAAATTGTTTGCCCTGCAATCCAGATGCCCAGAAAAAATAATGCTGGGATCCTTACCGTAGTCAAAATAATAAATATGGGGATGAGCGTCACGATCTCAGCACGCGGAAACCTCACGATATAAGCGCCCATTACTCCCGCGATCGCACCGCTTGCCCCAATTAACGGTATGGCAGAACCAGGTGAAAAGACCGATTGCGTGATTGCGGCGATCGCACCGCAAAATAAGTAAAAAAACAAAAATTGCATTCGCCCTAACTTATCCTCGACATTATTGCCAAAGACCCACAAAAACCACATATTCCCGAGGAGGTGAAAAAAGTCAGCGTGTAAAAACTGCGAACTCAATAAAGTCACTGCCTCTCGGCTAGGAGAAGCAAAAAGCTGCCGAGGAATAACCGCCCAAGCCTCTAGCAAAAGAGATAATTGGGGATTACTCAGCCTCATTTCGTGCCCAAAAATCAGGACATTTGCCGCAATAAGAGCATAAACAAAAAAAGCCGATCTCTGCGTGGGATTATCGTCATATAGGGGAATCATGGGAGATCTTTAGGTACTATGGGAGTAGAACAAATTTTTGTTTAATAATTTATTATTTACTACTCCTTCTTAATTCTGCGTCAGCTATGTTAAACCTTCAGTCTCTAATTGGCGATCCAAATAAGCGTAAGCTGGACAAACTGCGTCCGGATGTGGCTTTGATCAACTCTCTAGAAGAAGAGGTTAAAGCTTTAAGCGATGGCGATCTGCGCGGGAAAACTGATGAGTTTAGGCAACGCCTCCTAAAAGGTGAAAGCCTCGAAGATGTTTTACCTGAAGCATTTGCCGTAGTTAGAGAAGCAGCTTCGCGGGTATTGGGTTTACGCCATTATGACGTGCAAATGCTAGGCGGCATGACTCTTAATAAAGGTGAAATTGCTGAGATGAAAACTGGCGAAGGTAAAACCCTCGTTGCGACACTACCTAGCTATCTCAACGCTTTAACTGGTAAAGGCGTGCATGTCGTCACGGTTAACGACTACCTAGCTCGTCGCGATGCGGAATGGATGGGGCAGGTACATCGCTTTCTGGGGATGAGTGTGGGACTGATCCAACAAGCTATGGAACCCTCCGAGCGCCAGCGCAACTATGCATGTGATATTACCTATGCCACCAACAGCGAGTTGGGCTTTGACTACCTGCGCGATAACATGGCAACCACCATGGAAGATGTGGTGCAGCGTCCATTTAACTTCTGCGTTATTGATGAAGTTGACTCGGTATTGATTGATGAAGCGCGCACGCCCTTAATTATTTCGGGACAAGTTGAGCGTCCCACAGAAAAATATCTGGGTGGGGCTAAAATCGCTAATCAGCTAGAAAAAGAAACGCACTACGAGGTAGACGAGAAGCAACGCAACGTCATCCTCAATGATGAAGGCTATGAAACAGCAGAAAAATTGCTTGGGGTAACCGATTTATTCGATCAGGCCGATCCCTGGGCACACTATGTGTTTAACGCGATCAAAGCTAAGGAGTTATTCCTTAAAGACGTTAACTACATCGTGCGCGGTGATGAAGTAATTATTGTTGATGAGTTTACAGGGCGCGTCATGCCTGGTCGGCGTTGGAGTGATGGCTTACACCAAGCGATCGAGGCAAAAGAGGGTGCCACGATTGAAAATGAAACGCAAACCCTCGCATCAATTACCTATCAAAATTTTTTCCTACTCTATCCCAAGCTAGGAGGGATGACAGGTACGGCGAAAACTGAAGAGGCAGAATTCGGTAAAATTTACAACCTGGAAGTAACAACGATGCCTACCAACCGCAAAAGCGGGCGGCGCGATCTTGCAGATGTTGTATACAAAACCGAAGAAGCCAAGTGGCGAGCTGTAGCGTTGGAATGTCAGGAAATGCACGAACTGGGTCGCCCTGTGCTAGTGGGGACAACTAGTGTGGAAAAATCTGAGCTATTGGCACGGTTGTTGTCCGAGATTGAAATTCCCTATAATCTGCTCAATGCGAAGCCAGAGAACGTAGAACGCGAGTCGGAAATCGTCGCACAAGCCGGTCGCAAGGGTGCGGTGACGATCGCCACCAACATGGCAGGTCGCGGTACAGATATTATCCTGGGTGGCAACGCCGACTACATGGCACGCCTGAAGGTACGGGAATTTTTTATGCCCCAGATCGTGCAACCAGAAGATGATAATGCGATCGGTGCGAGCCAAATGCTCTTCCCCAATCGTCCTGAAGCTGGCCAAGGTTTCGGTAGCGAAGATGCTGTTGGGAAGAAAAAACTCAAAAACTGGAAAGCCTCTGAAAGCCTCTTCCCTTGCCAGCTATCCACTGAAGCAGAAGCATTACTCAAAGAAGCAGTACATTATGCGGTCAAAACCTTAGGACAACAAAGCATATCGGAGCTGGAAGCCGATGAAATGCTGGCCGTAGCTGTGGAAAAAGCGCCTACAGATGATGCCGCAATCCAAAAGTTGCGGGCAGCCTCTAATCAAATCAAGCATGAATATGAAAGCCTGACGAGTAAAGAGCATGAAGAAGTAATATCCATCGGTGGATTACACGTAATCGGTACAGAGCGCCATGAATCCCGCCGTATTGACAATCAATTGCGCGGACGTTGTGGGCGGCAGGGCGACCCTGGTTCGACTCGCTTTTTCCTCAGTCTTGAAGATAACTTGATGCGCATTTTTGCAGGCGATCGCGTCGCGGCGATGATGAATGCCTTCAAGGTTGAAGAAGACATGCCTATTAGCTCTGGCCTATTGACCAAGAGTCTGGAGGGCGCACAGAAAAAGGTAGAAACCTACTACTACGACATCCGAAAACAGGTATTTGAATATGACGAAGTGATGAACAATCAGCGACGCGCCATCTATGCCGAACGCTTCCGCGTTTTAGAAGGACAAGACTTACAAGATCGCGTGGTTGAGTATGCCGAACGCACAATGGATGATATTGTCAACGCCTATGTTAATCCCGAACTGCCCGCAGAAGAATGGAATTTAGTTGACATGGTCAAAAAGGTCAAAGAGTTCGTTAATCTACTCCAAGATTTAGAATCGGAGCATCTCGATGAAATGTTTTTACCTGAAATCCAAGCATTTCTGCGCGAGGAGGTGCGTCGCGCCTACAAAGTCAAAGAAGCCCAAGTTGATTCCTTCCAACCTGGTTTGATGCGACAAGCAGAACGCTTCTTTATCTTGCAGCAGATTGATACGCTTTGGCGAGAACACTTGCAGGCAATGGAGAGCCTGCGCGAATCGGTTGGCTTGCGCGGTTACGGGCAAAAAGATCCATTGATTGAGTACAAGAGTGAAGGCTATGAGTTGTTCCTGGGCATGATGACTGACATCCGTCGTAATGTGGTCTATTCACTGTTTGAGTTCAATCCCCAACCCAAACCCACCCAAATTACAGCTGAGTTCGTTTAAGCAAATCTAAGTAGCAAATCTAAGTAGGGTGGGCAATGCCCACTCTATTCTATTCTATTAAAAATAGGACTTACGCAGTCAAATCTACGGAAACTTAATGGAAGGGAGTTTGAGGGCGCAGCCCTCAATTGGGGCAACGCCCCAAACCCCTTAAAATCCAGGTTTTATCTTTCACGGTACGTAATTTCCAAAAAAGATGGAAGGCTATATTTCGCTACACGAAAAAGAGACAAAGCAAGGTTTGAGAGGTTGCAACTTCTTCATTTTGATTGACTCAAGGCAGCTACAGAGGCAGCACAGATTAGGGATCAAGTTATGAGTCGCTATAGTGAACTAATCACCAAATTGCAGTTTATCCCTATACCGAAGGTGATGACGATGTTTGCCATGCTTTGTACAGCGAGACAAATATAGATTGGAGTTGCGTAGTGTAGGCACGACCATCTAGAAACGATGGGGTTTGCTGCATCTGGTGCAAGATTTCCTGTTTCTTTTGCAACCTAAGCGCGGGATTTGTAGCGAGTGCCACTGCTAATTCTATATATGACTCCTCACTGTCAGCTATTAGGTCATACATAGAGAGTGATTTCAATATTGCGGCCCCCATCCTTGAGCGTAGCGTACTTCCATCCCATACAATCGTAGGGATTCCAACCTCTAAGGCATCAATCAATGAAGTTGTGCCCGCATAAGGATAAGAATCCAGATAAACATCTGACACTTTTAAAGCTTCTTTCACCTCGGCACGATTGGGGAATGACTTTACAATACGCAGGCGATCGCTCTCTACGCCATACTTTCTAAAAATTGTTTGTAGATCGTTTGCAAAAGCAAATCCTGGGTATCGGGTCATCCAATTCGGTCCAAACGGCATTAACATCAATATAGAGTTAGGAACTGCTTTCAAAACCTTTACCCAGGTTTCTCTCAACTCTGGCACTAGCTTAAATAAGTTGGCAGTAGAGGCAAAAACAACACTATCTTGAGGAATTTGCAACTTTTCTCTGTTGATTTGATATTGAGCAGTATAAGGCTCATTGCTATAGCTAAAGCAAAATCCAGTCCCATCAAGGGTAATCAGCTTTTCTCGGTAATGCATGTGAGCATCAGCCATTGGCTCCGTTAACAGTCCCGCAAAATAGTAATCAATGTTTCGAATTCCAGTTGTAATGGGAGATGCAAAATTAGTTATCTGAATTCGTGCTAATCGATAGTTAGCTAGCATCGTAATTAGATGGGTAGAAGAGGTAATATTTGCCCCAACAAGTAGAATATCTAGATCGTCCTTGCGAATTATCTCAGCCTGTAGATCTAAACTTAAGTTTGCGACTCGCACAAATTTATCCACAATTGACTGACAATAGCTTTCTAGCTGATGTTCTGCAATATTGAATACATACAAAATAATCTCAAACTGATTTCGATCTAGATGTTCGAGTATTGGCAGTAACAAGAAAATCTCGGGCGACGGGTTACAGGCTTTTAATAGGAAACCTATTCGAATCTTTTGATGAGTGGAAGTGCTATCGGTGAAAGCATAGTCAATTTGAGCGCCTTGACTCCGCAAGTAAAATTCAGTAATATCTCCACGTTTGCTCTGAATATCTCTCGGATTTTCTAGATTAAAATACACCTGAATAGCATTGATCTGATGTGCTAACAGAAAAATAATTTCTTGCTTTGGTCTAACTTCAGGGTCACCAAAAACCCATCCATGTAATCTATTAAGCGTATTTTGCATGAATCGGAAATATTGCTGAGATTCACCATTAGCCCGAAAATAAAAAGGAAATGAAAGAATAAAATTTAGATAATCCTTAATTAGCCAATCGGGAACATCAGCATTAATCTCCCAGTCTTCCCGTACTTGATGTGGATAGAGGTATAGTATGACTACCAGGAGGCAGTTGATAGATAGAGAGCGATCGAGACCATATCCCATATGAGGCAAAACTTCGCGCTCCAGAAATTGCCTTTCCAAACCAGTTAGTGCCTCCTCTCTGAGCCCACTCTGCAATAGAGTTTGATGCGCTTTCCCCAGAGAACCAGTATAAGAACTCTCAAGCATTTCTTGTGGAGTAGCAAGCCACAACTGCGCTACTTGCTGGCGAGCACTACGAAGCGAGGTTAATTCTATGTGATTAGCTGACTGATTTCGGTATTGCTCTACAAGCTCTAATATATGGTTTAGGAGAGTTTTAGAGTCAGGCAGATTATCCTTATGCATCGATCGCCCACCAGAAAATTTGATATCAAGATTAGTCTAGCAGATGCTAGAACGCTAAAAGCTGAGCGGGTAAATCGAGGGATTCTATAGTTTGGAAAAAGGCTAACAGCCTGATTGCGATTTGGGTAACACCTCCTTTGGCGTTAGACTCAATATTCAACGGCATGACAGGGTCATGAAGCGATAAGCGCAGCAAGAACCAGCCGTCTTCGCCGATCGACGGACAGGAGATCCGCACTCCTTCGTAATTATTGGGAACAATTTCCCAGTCTGGTTGCATTGAGGCAAATTGTTTCAGCTTCTCAATAACTTGCTCCCCATGAGATTTAAAATTATCCACACTAATTCCTAGCCGAAACTCCGAACTTTCGATTGGCTCCTTTAAATTCGCGATTAAATTCGGTAGTGATTGCCCCAAGAGCTTTGACTTTGCTAGTTCGATCAGGAGTTTACTGACCAAGTAAGCACCATCATCGAGAAAGTAATTTTCTCTCAAGGCTCCGTGTCCTGAAGTCTCGATCGCCAGCCAAGATTCCTGCCCAATTTGATTGAGACGTATCGCTTCATCAATTACATTTTTGTAGCCGCGTTTAAACCGATGGTGTAGTCCTCCTAAATCCCGCTCGATGAATTGGCTCAATCCGTCTGAGGTGATGGAATCGGTAACAATGGTGGAACCAGGATGTTCTTTTAAAACGATCGCCGCAGTCAGGGCAATTAAGCGATTGCGATTGAGTTCTTTCCCTGTGCGATCGACTGCGGCGCTGCGATCGACATCTGTATCAAAAATAATGCCGAAATCTGCCTGGTTTTTAATTACAGCATCACAAATTGATTGCATCGCGGCTTTATCCTCAGGATTGGGCACATGATTGGGGAACGTGCCATCGGGGTCGAGAAACTGGCTCCCAGTTGTGTCTGCACCTAGAGGCTGTAAAACCTGATCGACATAAAATCCACCTGCTCCGTTGCCCGCATCCACAACGATTTTTAATCCTTTGAGGGGGCGATCGAAATTCTCAGGATGATTGACAGCTTCACGGATTTTGGTAACAAATTGATTAGCATAAACGGCGATGAAATCGTGTTTAGCAATACTGCCTGGGCTAGCAGCAAGCTGAAATTGATTAGTAGCGGCCAGTGCCAAGATCTCGGTGATATCCTGTTTTTTCAAACCACCTTGAGCGGTAAAAAACTTCAAGCCATTGCGATTAAAGGGTAAATGACTTGCGGTGAGTATAATCGCGCCATCACAGTTAAAGCCTGGAGTAATAGTACTCATAAACATAGCTGGGGTCGAAGCCATGCCAAAATCGCAGATCTGGCTACCGACAGAGTTAATTCCTGCCATCACTGCTTCCATTAAGTCTGGCCCCGATAAGCGACTGTCACGTCCAACTGCGATCGCTAATTCTGGAAAAGGTTTATGCACTTTTTTTGCCAGCCAACTCACAAAAGCTTGCCCTAGGATACTGACAACTGCGGGGGTGAGATTAACATGTTCGCTAGGAACTCCCGCGATCGCAATGCCGCGAATATCAGAGCCATTTTGAAGTTTTTTCCAGTTGAAGTCTTGCATAATTTTTATTAGGATCGCTATTTGAGCCGCATATCCACATAATATTTGTATTTGATTGCCCTATTCCCAATACAGTGATTCCACTGATATTTTTATTTGTTTGGGTGAAGAGGTGAAACCCCTTTATGGAGGAAAGCCCCCAAACCCCAAATTTATTTTTCATCCAGGATTACTATTTTGTTTAGAGGTGAAACCCCTCCACCCCGTCCTTTCCTAATTGGCGATAGCTATTATATATTGAGGTGATATTGACAGTTGACAGTGGGTGTACACTTTTAGCGGTCATGTCATCTAAAAATACCTTGCGAAATCGAGAGTATTTTTGCACATACCGTTACTTTTCCTCAAACCTAAAAATATAGTGACTATTTCTAGGCAAAACACCATGAAAACGTTAAGTGTAGCTAAATCCAGTATTGCCTTAGTCTTCTACTTAGGAATTATCGCGGCCGTTGGTTATGGGACATGGCAGTACGTAATTGTGCCATATCGCACTCCGCCCACTAAGCCTGTGTATGCTAATGATTTCAAAAAAACAGCCAAAAAGAAATTTTTGGCTTTTGCTTCCCCAACAGCTCAGGCGAAGAAGCCATCAAAATCTCAGCCCAAACGTGATGTTAAAGCTTCACAAAAGTCAACTCTTGATGCCAAATATAAAGGGACTGTCAATTCAGGTATTGGGCTTGTCTTAAGATCTGAACCCAGCCAGGAAGGTAATAAGATAGGCGGCGCTGACTACAATGCTACCTTATCCATATTAAAGGAAAGCCCCGATCGCGAATGGGTGTACGTTCGGCAAGATAATACACAGGAGGAAGGCTGGATTAGGTCTGGCAACCTGAATCGCAACTAATTGAGTCACAGGAAATTTTGCGATCGCTTGTTAGGGAAATAGGGTTTGCAAACCCCCTAAATATTTTCCCAAAGAACACTCTTTGTACTGCTACAGGTAAGTTTAGTTAGCTAGCCGCGCCTTGCAGTAAACTAAAGAATATGCAATTTATAGATCGTGTTGAAATTCAAGTAAAAGCTGGCGATGGCGGTGACGGCATCGTGGCTTGGCGTCGAGAAAAATATGTGCCTGCGGGTGGGCCTGCGGGTGGCAACGGCGGGTGGGGTGGCTCTGTAATTCTAGAGACAACTACTGACCTGCAAACATTACTAGACTTTCGGTTTGAGCACATTTTTAAAGCCGAAAGTGGCAAACGCGGTGGCAACAATAATATGACGGGAGCCAAGGGGCAGGATCGGATTATCAAAGTTCCCTGTGGCACAGTGGTCATAAATATTGCGAATGAGGAAATTATTGGCGATCTGACTGAACCAAATCAACAACTCCTAATTGCCAAAGGTGGTAAGGGTGGATTGGGTAATAAGTTCTTTCTGAGCAACCAAAATCGCGCTCCTGAACATGCTCTGCCTGGTTTGCCTGGAGATGAACTGCAACTTCGCTTAGAACTAAAACTAATAGCCGAAGTTGGAATTATTGGCCTGCCAAACGCTGGGAAATCTACATTGATTTCTGTAGTGTCGTCAGCACGTCCTAAGGTCGCGGACTATCCATTCACAACTCTAACTCCTAACCTGGGTGTAGTTTCCAAGCCTAGTGGTGATGGAGTGGTATTTGCGGATATTCCAGGTCTAATCGAAGGGGCACATTCTGGTATCGGTTTAGGTCATGAATTTTTGCGCCATGTCGAGCGTACGCGCATTCTAGTTCACTTGGTGGATATGACTGCGGAGCAACCATTGGAGAGTTATGAGACGATTCAGGGCGAGCTAGAAGCCTATGGTCATGGGCTAAGCGATAAGCCACAGATTTTGGTTCTAAATAAATCTGATGCGGTTACCGCAGAAGAGGCCGAAGCGATCGCAGACCAATTTTTTGAGCAACTGCAGATCAAACCGCTAATTATCTCGGCGGCGGCAAGAAAAGGACTGGATCCCCTCCTAAATATGATTTGGCAAAGGCTAGACCCACCCGATGAAGATAGATAGGTGAATGATCAATAAAATCGTCCTCACTGGTGGTGGAACAGCTGGGCATGTTTCTCCAAACATGGCTCTGTTACCCAGCCTGCAAAAGTCGGGATGGGAAGTTGAATATATCGGTTCCTATGATGGTATCGAACGCCAACTAATTAGCGATATTGCTATTCCCTATCACGGTATCGCATCGGGGAAACTGAGGAGATATATTGATTTCCAAAATTTTACCGACCCTTTAAACGTGCTCAAAGGAGTATGGGAAGCTTTTTGGTTATTGCGCAAAATTAAGCCTAACGTTGTATTTTCTAAGGGTGGTTTTGTCACAGTCCCTGTAATTGTAGCGAGTTGGCTAAATCGCGTTCCTGTAATTATTCATGAATCCGATCTAACTCCTGGACTGGCAAATAAAATTTCTATGCCACTCGCTACCAAAATTTGCGTGACATTCCCTGAAACGCTTAAATATACTCCCAAGGCAATTTGCACGGGGTTGCCAATTAGGCAAGAAATCCTCTCAGGTGATCCGATCGCAGGCATGAAACTGTGTGGGTTCGATCGCTCGCTCCCAATTCTATTAGTAATTGGCGGTAGCACTGGCTCTCAACGCATTAATCAAGTTGTAAGAGCCTGTTTGGATCGACTCACGCCCAAATTTCAGATTGTCCATGCCTGCGGAAAAGGTCAGAGCGATCGCGAATTAGAAAACCACCAAAACTACCAACAATTTGAATATTTGGGAGCAGAACTGGCTGATATTCTAGCTATCACTGATATCGTAGTTTCGAGAGCAGGAGCCAATGCTATTTTTGAGTTCCTAGCATTGCAAAAACCAAATCTACTCATTCCTCTCTCTAAAGCGGCAAGTCGCGGCGATCAAATTCTTAATGCTAGCTCTTTTGTCAATATGGGTTACAGTGCCGTACTAGCCGAAGAAGAATTAACTCAGTCGAGTCTCTTAGACTCAATCGATCGCCTATTTACTTCAAAGCAGAAGTACATCGCAAAAATGAGCGATCAGCCTAGTGGAGATAGCATTGCCCAAATTATGGAATTAATTGCGATCGCCGCTGCGAAGCGAAAATAGAGCAAGAACAAATACATGACAAATTCTTTTTTGGTTCAACCCGATTTATCTCGTGCTGCCTTTGTCGCCCCTGATGCTGTTGTGATTGGTGATGTTCATGTGGAAGCTCGGGTGAGTATTTGGTATACAGCAGTGATCCGAGCCGACCTGAACCCGATTCATATTGGTGCCTGTAGTAATATCCAAGATGGTGCGGTTTTACATGGCGATCCTGGGCCACCTTTAGCGATCGCTGACCATGTCACAATTGGACATCGCGCCGTAATTCATGGCCTTGAGATTGGTCGAGGTAGCCTGATTGGGATTGGTGCTGTGATCTTAGAAGGCGTAAGGGTTGGTGCTGGCAGTATTGTCGGGGCGGGGGCAGTTGTCACAAAAGATGTGCCGCCAGGCACAGTGGTGGCAGGTGTTCCCGCCAAAGTGATGCGCTCGCTTTCCGAGCCAGAAATTGCCGCCCTGATTGAACATGCGGAGAAATACTACAATCTCGCACTTATTCACGCTGGGAAAGGAGCAGATCCCGATCTGCCTACCTGGGAATGAGCTGGTAGATTCTCATTTCGGGATAAACCTATCTTTTCTAACTTCCCTCTACAGTTTAGAGAAGGGTTGTAGAGTATTTTGTGTCAAGAGAAAATTATTAGATTGGAAAACTCTGTTCAAATTCAATAGCAAAGCGATTCAAAGCAGCTTCCCAAGCTCGAATAGCATAGTCGATTTTTTTGAGATGTTTTAGGCTAATACGATCTCAGGTTTGGAGCTGACCCAAAAAGGTCGTGATGTCTTGAAAATCCGTTCTTAGGTCGTTACTTTCTTAATATTGAGGTATCGATGGATCGACCGCGATCGCATAAGCAGCGATACCCCCACTAATATTTTTGACATTAGTAAATCCCTGCGAGACCAACCACTGACACATTTGATCCGATCGCATGCCGTGATGACACATCACTAACGTTTCGGCATGGGGATCGAACATTGTCGAAATTTGGCCAGACCAATTGGCATACTGGCTGAGTGGGAGATTCTTAAAACCCTCGATCTCGGCAATCTCTAGTTCTTCCGGTTCGCGGACATCGATCAACTGCAAGCTTTCTAAATCACCAGAATTTAGATGAATAGCTAATTCTTCAACGCTAATTTTCTGCATAATTGGCTGGTAAGACTAGTTAGATTGGCTAGTTGGGTTCAATGCGCATGAGGATTTGGCCATATTCAATTGGTTGGGCATTGTCTACTAAAATCTCAGCTATACGACCAGAGGATTCTGCATCTATTTCGTTCATTAGCTTCATGGCCTCAATGATACATACAGTTTGCCCCTTACTTACTCGATCTCCAACTTCAACAAATGCTGGCTCATCAGGAGCTGAGGAACTGTAGAATGTCCCCACCATTGGGGAAGTGATATCTATGAGATTTTTAGCTGGAGATGTCTCAAGCGGAGGAGGAGTTGAGACCAATGATGCCGAGGTCGGCACTGCTACGACTGAGAGGTTCGGCTGCGGTGCTGCTGCAACTGGGTTTGATTCAATTGCAACAGCCTTAGTCTCGTTCTTGCGAATACTTAAACGCAAGTCTCCAGATTCTAAAGTTAGCTCCGAAATATCGGTTTGATTTAGAATCGCAATCAATTCTCGTAGTTGGTCTAAGTTAAATTCCACTTAGTTCTCACGCCCCAAATAAGTATCATTGCGCGTATCAACTTTAATGCGTTCGCCAATTTCAATAAACAATGGAACCATTACCTGGGCTCCTGTTTCTAGAATGGCTGGCTTTGTGCCACCTGTGGCTGTATCGCCGCGCAAACCAGGATCGGTTTGGGTAATTTCTAGTACTACGGAGTTGGGTAACTCAACATCAAGTACCTGTGTCCCCCAGCGAACAACGGCAACTTCCATACCTTCTTTGATGTACTTGACGCGATCGCCAATCTGTTTAGCACTCAAAGTAGATTCTTCAAAGCTGGACATATCCATGAATATGAAGTTTTCACCCTCTTTGTAGGTGTGCTGCATTGTGATCTTTTCTAAGGTTGCTTGGGGTAAGGTTTCCCCTGCTCGGAACGTGCGCTCAACCACACTGCCCGTTTGGGCATTTTTGAGCTTTGTGCGCACAAAGGCAGATCCCTTGCCTGGCTTGACATGGAGAAACTCCACTACACGCCATACTCCTCCGTCGATCTCAATGGTGACACCTGGTCGAAAATCGTTACTAGAAATCATGCTTGTACTTTATTTGCGATCGCTTTAACTAGAGGTTTAGGATGGGCAACTTTAGCTACATACAAGGAACCAATACCCAAGTTGGTCTTTAGCTTTCCTGCTGCTGACTTGCAGCTCAGCCGCCCTCCATTTTACCTTAGAGATGCTACATATTGAGCTTGCTTGCTATGGATTAGGCTCAAGCTCACCTAAAATCCTGAACCTGACGTGGTTAAGGGCTAGCTCCCCAATCGAAAATGGTTGGGGTCTAATTGTTTCAAATGAAATCCCCTTGCCAATTTCAACGTGGTACCAGGGCAACCCCATAAAAAACCTGGTGGGGTAAGGGCGATCGCCTAGATCGTCGGGATTTGACTCCATTGGTAACCAGCCAATACTAGGAACATAGAACTCAATCCAGACATGGTTGTAGTACTGATATAGGGGGACATTGTGCTGATCGGCGTAGGGAGGACATTTGTAGCGACCAACCGTGCGGCAGGCAATGCCATTCAAGCGCGCTAGGGCTAGTAGCACACCCACATATTCACCACAGGAACCAGTGCCCCTCGCTAAAACCACATCGGGGGTGTCAATATAAGGTTGCATCCGATATTGCAGCTTGTCATAGACATAATCGCGGATGGACTGCATTCTACGGATGATATTTGTCTCAGTACCGATCGCTTCCTTGGCAGCGGCCTTAACTGCGGGCAACTCCATACCTAAACCGTCATCGTCAATCAAATACTTAGCCTGCATTTCTGCTGACAGTGGTGGAATTTTTTCCACTTCAGCGTAAGGAATTTCGTACTTAATGCCGCGCATCTCTAAGGTAGCTTTCCAGCCAAATAGTCTGGATTCTTCACTACCTAGCTCGCCAATTTTAAACACAGCAACGCGCTGACCATCTAGAACTTCTTCCACAAAGGGCATCCCCATTGGCTCTACCGAGCGCACTTTTTGCCGATCTGTGTCGGTGGGCAGGGCAATCCGCCAGGTGAGGTTATGCACGTCCTGCGGCTCCTCTGCTGATGCTGATGTTTCCTCTAGGTAAATCATCTCGACCAGATAACCATTGGACAGGGTATGTCTCGGTTTGGTCGCAACGTGAGTCAAGTTTAATTTGTGGATGAAAGTGCGATCGCGCACCTGCACTGATAACGGATCTGGATCGTTGGGGTTATCGCGGATGTAATATTCATCATCGGCATAGGTTATGTACAGAGCATCGCCGCAGAAACCTAGCCCCGTAGGATTGGCAAAGGGGGTAAGGGCACGGAACTTAATCGCACCAGTTTTGGCCTCTAAGCAATACACGGTTTCCTCGGTGCGATCGCATATCCATAGCTCTTCACCACGCAAGCTAAGTGCCTCAAAACCAATACCTGGAGTAGGGATCGCCCGTAATAAGCCTCTAGTAGCGCGACCAAACACAAAGATCTTGTCCGCTTGGGCAGATGATACATATACGGCTCCTTCTGAGACAGCAACACCGTCAACTTTATCTGGCAATTCCATATATAGCTGCAAGTCGAAGTCAACCAGGTTGCAGTAGTATATGCGGTTGTCTTGAGTCACAAATAGTCTGTCGCCAGAGATCGCTATACCCGTGGCATCACGAAATTGTTTGGCAGTATAGGGGTTGAGGACTGAGGCACTGTCAGTCAGTGGATCGATTTGGAGTAAGTGCCCTTGATAGGTATCGAGCGCGATCGCATATTGTTTTTGCCCGAACGACTTCCAGAGAAGCCCGTAGAGTGAATAGGCGGCAGCAGGTCGGATTATATGGGGCAGACTAGGAGGCAAGCTTGACATTGAAATCACATCATTTTTGGCAATGCTATCACTACCCAATCGGTTCAATATGTTGTTTCGTTACTGTTTTATGACAAATTTGTTGCAGATTCGCCACAAACTTGTCGGAAATCACCACCAGGACAGCCAGGATGCCAGGCCACTTTTCTTGTTAGGGTCTTTCTTTGCTTTGCCCTGTGTATCATCTCTAGTTTTGCCTTGAGTATCGCCGCCCTGCTTTTTGCCCCCTTGACCATCGAGCTTTCTGAGGTTCTCTAAGGCTACTGAGTCTTTAGGGTTAATTTTCAGAGCCTCTTGAAAGCTGGCTTTAGCCATACCTGCAAAATTTTGGTTCACATAAACAATACCCAACAGCACATGACCCTCGCTATTTTGAGCATCCAGCTTTAGAGCATTGCGAAGTTCCTTGATCGCATCTTGCCATTGTTTGCGCGAGATTAAACTTTGGGCTTCCTGAAGGTGTTTTTTAGCCATAACTTTTGTCAGATCGGCCTGAGACTTTGATGAACCGGCCGTATTACCTGAACTATTTGCCCTTGCAATCCCAGTAAATCCAGTCGCCCCAGCGGTGGCCGAAGTATCGTAGTAGCCAGTCCTAGCAGGGCGAGAACCAATCGTAGTATTGCCAGTGGTTGTGTCTGCGATCGCTTTGCCTTCGATCGGTTTCCCTTCGATCGCTTTGCCCTCAATATTTATTTTAGGAATTGGCTTGGAGATTAGGTGTTGGCAACCTTCATCACAGAGCAAAAACACCAAATTTAATTCACTCAGATCGCCTGCAAAGTCCAAAAATTGAGACATTTGTTGGTACTGCATCATAGATATAGCTACGACTGCCTGCTCGTAGTTATCTTTGTTGGGGTCGCTAGCGAGGTTTTGCGCTACGTTAGACTGTGGCGATATCTTCTGATTGCGTTTCAGCATCAGCTTTGGTATCAGCTTGAGTACTTTGAGATACTCCGCACGTTCTCGGGTTCTATTTAGCGCAAAGTAAGCAGGGTTGACCAACCGCGCAAAAAAGCGAGTAGCCATATCTTTTTCGTCGGAAGACAATCTACAAACATCAGGATGCAGTTTTTTCGCAATCATCAGGTAGCGATCGCGAACTTGGCGTTCGTTTGCGGTAATTGGCAAACCTAAAATTGCAAAGTGGTCATCAAAACCTTGATAACCAATACCTTTAGTAATTCTTAGTAGCCTACTCTTTTTTAACTCCATATGCCCCTGTGCTTTGCTTCAAACTAATTCAGGCAGATCGACTAGCAAGAACTGAACCTAGTAGTTTATAGATAATACCCAACATTCCACTAAGACAATAACTCTAGCTCTCCCGATTGTTCTGACTGCAAAGATATTGCATTATTGTATCCTCTGTATCCTCAAAAACTAAACAATTACAGCAGAACTATCCTGACAAAAAGTTGATGAGCCTACCTATTCTCTATTCGTTTCGCCGTTGCCCTTATGCAATTCGAGCCCGTATGGCACTAGCCTATGCTGGGATTGTTTGCGAACTTCGAGAAGTTTTGTTGCGATCCAAACCGACCGCAATGCTGACAATATCGCCCAAGGGAACCACACCTGTTTTGCAGTTATTGAACGGCTGCGTCCTAGAAGAGAGCCTCGATATTATGGACTGGGCTTTGGAACAGAATGATCCAGATTGTTGGGCTAAGTTTGAGGGAGGCGCTTTATCTTTAGGGAAGGAATTAATTGCGAGCAACGATCTCGAATTTAAACTGCATCTCGATCGCTACAAGTATTTTCAAAGGTTTCCTGAAGAAACCCAGTCAGTTTATCGTCAGCAAGCTGAGGTTTATCTGCAAACTTTGGAAGCTGCACTCCAACAACATCAGTTTTTACTAAGCGATCGCCTGACTCTTGTTGATGTAGCCATCTTTCCTTTCGTCCGACAGTTTGCCCATGTAGATTTAGAATGGTTTCACAGCGAACCCTATCTTTGCCTCCAGCAATGGCTAAGCTGGCACGAAACTAGTGAGTTGTTTCTGCATGTGATGCAAAAGTGTGAAGTATGGCAGCCCGAACAACCCTCAACCTTTTTAAGCCCTTTGAGTCGATAGCTTGTTAGGTTATATTGAGCTTGGGTGTCAAGATTTATTACACAAAATTTACAAGCAAAACAATGGGTAGGAGCGATCGATACAAGCGGGCTGAGATTGCTCAACCTGAGCAGAAGTGCGTTGTTGCCACTTTCTATCACTTTACAGATTTTCCTGACTGTCAGGATATGCGATCACCGCTAGAAACCTTTTGCAATCACCATAACCTAAAAGGAACTATTCTATTAGCAAGCGAAGGGATTAATTCTACAGTTGCAGGCGATCGCGCTGGGATTGATGCTTTACTGGATCGCTTACGCAAAGATCCGCGTCTCGATGGGTTAGAGCATAAGGAGTCTTTCTGCAATGAGATTCCATTTCAGCGAATGAAGGTGCATTTAAAAAAAGAGATTATAAAACTGGGCATAGCTGGAATCGACCCGAAGCGACAGGCCGGAACCTATGTAGCGCCTAAGGATTGGAACGCCCTCATTGCCGACCCTACGGTAGTAGTGATTGACACTCGCAATCGCTATGAGGTGGAACTTGGGACATTTCGTCATGCGATCGATCCAAATCTTGATTTTTTTAGTGAATTTCCCCAATTCATTCAAGAGAATCTAAATCCCGATTTCGATCAAAAGATTGCAATGTTCTGTACGGGGGGGATTCGCTGCGAGAAGGCCAGTGCCTACATGCGATCTCAAGGATTCCAAGAGGTGTATCACCTTAAAGGAGGTATTCTCAAATATCTAGAAGAAACTGCTCCAGCTGAAAGTCTCTGGCAGGGAGAATGTTATGTGTTTGACGATCGCAATAGTGTCGATCTCAATCTCCATCAAGGCGTGACTGGGCAAAGAAACAAATAATTGTAATTACGCCCAGATTATGGGCAGTTTGAGGGCGGTGCGCTCAACTGGGGCTGTGCCCCTACCCTTAAATGCAGATCTTCCTTTTAGTTCAAAGTGAGGTGAGTCATGACAACAGAATCAGAGAAGCAAAAGGTTGTAGTCGTAGGAGCGGGTTGGGCTGGTTTGGGAGCAACCTACCAATTGGCTAAACAAGGATATGACGTGACTTTACTAGAAGCTGGTAACCATCCTGGTGGTCTAGTCGCAGGGTGGGAAACCGCAGGTGGTAGATCGGTTGAAGCTGGAATCCATGGCTTTTGGTATCCCTATCGTAATATCTTCGATCTAGTAAAGGAGCTTGATATCAGACCCTTTACGCCCTGGACGCGTTCTTCCCAATATTCACCCGCAGGACTAGAGGTCGAATCTCCCATTTTCCAAGATTTACCGCGTCTACCTACACCACTTGGCACATTTGCGTATACGAAATTCAAACGTCTGCCACTAAGCGATCGCCTCTCAGCCCTACCATTGCTTTATGCGATCGTCGATTTTGATAACTCTGAGGATGCTTGGCGGCGTTACGATGGCATGACTGCCCGCGAGTTATTCAAGCAATTTGGCGTATCAGCTCGGCTCTATCGTGAATCATTTGAGCCTATGCTGTTGGTGGGTTTGTTTGCTCCAGGCGAACAATGTTCGGCAGCAGCAGCGCTCGGGATGCTCTATTACTTCATTCTGGCTCACCAACCTGACTTTGATGTCGTCTGGTGTCGCGGCACGGTGGGCGAGCAGATATTTAAACCCTGGGTAGAGCAGATTACCCAGGCCGGCGGCAAGATTTTGGCGCAAAAGCGCGTCAGCGATATCAGAGTTGATAGTACAGGTAAAGCGACGGGTGTCGTTTGCGGCGATCGAGTATTTGATGCTGATGCGGTGATTTTTGCGGTTGGCATTTCTGGGATGCAAAAGATCATCTCTGGTAGCCCTAGCCTGCGATCGCGGCCAGAATTTCGTAATGTGATGAATCTAGGTGCAGTTGATGTACTAGCTACAAGGCTGTGGTTCGATCGCAAAGTGAATATCCCAATGGCATCTAATGCTTGTTTTGGTTTTGATGCGACCACGGGATGGACGTTCTTCGATCTAAATGCCTTGCATGATGAGTACCGAGATGAGCCAGGCTCGGTAGTCGAAGTAGATTTCTATCATGCCAATCAATTCTTGCCGCTGGGCGATCGCGAGATTGTGGATATCGTACAGGATTACTTAGCCACCTGCGTGAGCGATTTCCGCACCGCAAACATAATCGATAGTAGTGTAATTCGCTTGCCGCGAGCTGTTACCCACTTTGCCCCAGGCAGCTATCAATATCTATTATCCCGAAATACTAGTTTCCCAAATGTATTTATGAGCGGGGATTGGATTATCAATCGTCATGGCTCCTGGTCGCAGGAAAAGGCTTTTGTGACAGGTTTAGAGGCTGCGAATGAGTTGATTACTTATTGCAACTATGGGAATAGAGCAAGAATTTTGCCTATAGAAGCAGATGAACCACATATCCAGGTAGCAAGGTTTTTGAATCAAATTGTGCGTAATTTTATAGCGATCGCCAATTAGGTTAGGACGGGGTGGAGGGGCAATGCCCCCACACCCCCAATTAAAGTCTGTCAATACGATCTAGACGCTGGCTATAGTAAGACTTTGAAATAGTAATTATTCCGGCTAAACGAATTGCCTAGGAGCCAACCAACCATGATCGCCGCAAAAGAAAACTTTCTCCAACTCACCCCAGAAGAATACTTTGCATGGGAAGCAAAGCAGCTAGAAAAGCATGAATATATCAATGGCCAAGTCTACGCCATGAGCGGCGGCAGTGTAAATCATGGTCGCATTGCCCTCCGACTTACCGCCATGTTTGATACTCATGTAGAAAATAGCGGCTGCATAACAGGCAATTCTGGCATCAAGATTAACATCGTTGAAACCACTAACTACACTTATCCCGATGCTAGTGTAACTTGCGACGATCGAGACAAAACCACCCCCAACTATTTCACCTATCCCTGCCTCATCGTTGAAGTCCTATCGACCAGCACAGAGTCTTATGATAGAGGTGGCAAATTTAGAATGTACCGTCATAACCCTGTCTTACAGGATTATTTATTAGTCAGTTCCACCACCATCGAAATGGATTTGTACCACAAAATTGATACTGGTGAATGGATGATTATTAACTACAAAGAAGGCGATATCATAGAACTAAAAAGTATCAATCTCAGCTTCTTGATCGAACAAGTCTATCGCAGCCTCGACCTCACCCCAGAATCTGAAGCAACTAAATTATCACAGCTTTAATGACGGGGTAAAAGAGCTCAAGTAGATTTTCTCTAATTCTTCTCTTCCCACACCTTTAATTGCAGGTAAACCAGCCCTAACACGATCGCTAATAGAATCATTGCAGCGGCGGCAGCATAGCCAAAGTCAAATAAACCAAAGGCTTGTTCGTAGACATAATAGACGAGAATATTGGTGGCATTGAGCGGACCTCCGCCTGTGACTACATAGACTTGCTCAAAGCCCCGAAAAGTGAAAATTACTGTAGAGATAATTACAAATACGGTGGTAGGTCGTAAGCCTGGCAGAGTAATGTACCAGAACTTCTGCCAAGCATTTGCCCCATCAAGTTCTGCGGCTTCGTAGCGACCGATCGGAATTGCCTGCAATCCAGCCAGAAATACCACCATATTGAAACCTAACTGCTTCCAAATGCTCAGTAAAATCAAAACCAGCATAGCTAAGTTAGGGTTGTTAAACCAAGCAGGTGCGGGATTCCAACCAAGTAGGCTATCGACCGCGCCATCGGGCTGGAATAGCCACCGCCAACCTAAACCTGCCGCCACAATCGAAACAACTGAAGGTAAGAAATATAGCGATCGCAATATACCCTTGCCCACGAAGCTGAGATCGAGCATGACTGCCAAGCCTAAAGGTAAAATTACGCTGGGAATTACCGTTGCTAAAGTAAAGTAGGCAGTATTTCCCAGTATTTGCCAAAATTCTGGATTTAATAACAGTCTAGTGTAATTATTTAATCCTACCCACCTAAGTACAGGACAAAAAGCTGAGAGCCTTAGAGAAGGCAGCAGCATTGAGTTCAAGGTCAAGGAAGGTATGACGAAGGAAGTCTAGACCAAATCGAAAGATACTCTTAGCCATTCGGCCATGCTTTTTAATTTTGAT
>JANMRU010000338.1:0-1246 GCA_031388585.1 Pseudanabaena sp. SOY_30_concoct_251
GCGAAGAACTGGGCTTAAGCGATCGCCAACTCTGGAAACTACGCGCCGACATGAAAATCGGCAAACACTACCGCCTAATCAGCCGCGTCAGTGCCAAGCGGCCAACCTACCAGTGGCACACCGCCAACATTGCCAAGCTACTGGAGACACCCCTTGAGAAACGGTAGGCAAACAAAAAGCGATCGTTCAACGCCTTACGGCATCAGAGGTTCAATCGCTTCTGCGACGCAGTAGTGGGAAAGCTTTTAGCTTGTGCTCAACGCCTTACGGCATCAGAGGTTCAATCGCATGACAGGCGCAAGCGCCTTTAACAGAGAGGGATGTGCTCAACGCCTTACGGCATCAGAGGTTCAATCGCGCCTTCTCTAATTCTGTAACTCGTGCATATCTGTGCTCAACGCCTTACGGTATCAGAGGTTCAATCGCAAAAGCGATCGCCTCGTGTCTTTGCGATCGCTTGCACAAAATTATTTTCTGTACGAATCATACGCAAATATTCAACAAAAAGCGATCGCCACTGGAAGCGATCGCTTAAATAGTGTTTTGTCCTTCTTAACAGCCAGAGATATTTTAACCTTCCTGATAGACCGACACAAACACAGTGCCCTGCTCATACAAAGGCAATACAGCATTAACCAGGTGAGCATTATGCATCCTCACACACCCAAAAGTAGGGAATAAATCTTGATACTCATCCCATGCACCAGGCCAACCACATGGCGACCCACCCCCGTGTAGACAAATCCCCGCCCTACCGTTGTCGTCTTCATTTCCCTCAAGGTCTTGCATATCAAAAGTGAGCCAGCCGTAAGATTTTTTGTCTCTGATCGGCACATTATCAGGATCTAAATAATCCTTGTAAGCTGTACCGAGCTTATACAAACCTGGAGGAGTATCGGATGCAGTCCAGCGCCACTGCTCCTCACCATATTGCCCTCTAGCAAGGCAGGGTAACTCCCATAGCATCTTGCCGCTGAAGTTATAGGCTTTTACCGTTTCCAGTACGTCATTGACGATCAAATGATGATCTTTGGCTGAAAAACCAAATTCTTGGGGTTTGCGTTGAGGATTAATCATGTAAATTACCTCTTATTTACGATGGTAGATTAGGAAGTTGTGGGGGTTGTGGTAATTGAGAAGGTTGTGACCTAGTAGCCTGTCATTCTTGAAATGATGGGTAGAGATGCTTTAATTTAATCCTCGCATCTTGTGTAGTAAATCGCCACTGAATAGTGTTACGAGATCG
>JANMRU010000341.1:0-5015 GCA_031388585.1 Pseudanabaena sp. SOY_30_concoct_251
ATGAGTATCACGATTCCAATCAAATCAATAGACCTGCGGCAGGGTAGCGCGATCGCAATTCATTCTTTGAGTTGGCAAGACTGCGAAAGCATTCTTAATGAGTTAGGCGAAGACCGTCAGACTCGTATTGCATATTATCAAGGTACATTAGAAATTATGTCACCAATGGCACGGCATGAGAGACCTCATCGGATCGCAGGATATATTGTGACCGCGATTTTAGATGTGCAGAACCGAGATTGGGAAGATTTTGGCTCAACTACCTTTTATCGAAAAGGAATAGCTGGGGTTGAACCCGATACTTGTTTTTATGTGACTAATTCGGCTTTGGTGAGAGATTGTCAAGAGCGAGTTGATGTGGATATTTATCCGCCGCCTGATTTAGCGATTGAGTCAGATGTAACTTCTAAGACGTTGTTAGCTGCTTATGAGGCGATCGCTGTGCCTGAAGTGTGGATTTATCGCGATCGCAGTTTGAAGATATTTCTGCTAGCAGCTGGACACTATATTGAATCTGAGCATAGTTTGCTTTTCCCCTATTTATCAATTAAGACGCTGATTCCGCAACTTGCAGATCGGGCGGCGGAACGCATCCCGAAGGGAATCGCAATCGGGACAAGTGCGATGTTGAGAGAATTTCGTCAATCCCTATCGGATATGGTGATGGAGTAAAGGAGTAGCTGAGATTTTGCGATCGCTTGATATAGTCGTTACCCTGAGAAATTATTAGGAGGTGAAGTTATGACATTTACTGAGGTTAAAGAACAGGTTTCAGAAGATTCAGATAGCCGAGAAAAATTGACGCTAGAGCAGTTTTTGAGTCTGCCAGAGGGCGATGTGAGTTATGAATTAGTAGATGGAGAGGTCGTACCAAAAATGTCGCCAAAATTCTTTCACTCAGTTCTGACAACTGCTTTTTGGATAGAACTATCTGCTTGGTGTACGGACAAAGGAAGAGTTGTAATTGAGTGGTCGATCCCATTGCAAAGACATTATAAAGACTGGTGCCCAGTCCCTGACTTGCTTTACATTTTCTATAGTAGATTACCGCAAAGTTGGATAGAGAATGCACCTTGTCCTGCTCGACCAGAGTTGGTGATAGAAATCATGTCTGAGGGGCAAACTTTTAAGTATTTTGTGGCAAAAGTAGGTGATTACTTAAATGCAGGCGTAGATCGGGTATGGGTGATTGATCCTGACAATCGCACTTTGACAGTTTTTTATCCCGATCGCCCACCTGAGAATTATCGTGGCGATCGCTTGTTGACCGATGAGTTGTTTCCAAATTTAGCAGTGACAGCAGAACAGTTTTTTGTAAAAGCAGGAATTTAAGGAGAGCAATAAACCTATGCCATATAACAATTACAAGAAAATTGACGATGTCCTTGGAGAGTTTGGCATTACATATGCTGAGCAAAATTTTATTCAACCTGCACAGATTGAGATCCCTACATACTTTGAATCTGAGATCGAGTTGACACTGAGAGAAGGAGTTTACAAAAACTCGGAATATGCTCTCTGTGAGACACTAATCTATCCTGCACTGAGGGAAATATGGAAGCTCTATAAAGCCGATTTGCTTTTATGGAGTCATCAACCACTTAACTATGATGAGAAACTCTGCGGCATTCCCGATTATATGGTGGCGAAGCGATCGGCTATGGGTAATATCTTTCTTGAAAAACCTTTTCTGATTATTGTTGAAGCAAAAAAGGATAATTTTGAAGAAGGCTGGTCGCAGTGTATCGCCGAAATGATCGCGGCTCAGAAAATTAACAACTCAACTACTTCGGTGTTTGGCATCGTTTCTACAGGTACGATTTGGGAATTTGGGATGCTAAGCACAAATCACTTTATTAAAGAGATTACGATTTATACAATTCAAAATCTAAATCAACTTTTTGCCGCGATCGCATATATGTTCGAGCAATCTAAATTGCAGATCGCAAAAATTGAGTAACATTACTGTCCACGAATCACATCATAAATTGAAGTTGAACTGCTCATGAAAATATTAATTGTTACAGTTGGAAATCGTCAGATTGGTTGGCGCTGTCAGGATGGAGTTGTACGCTGTTTGGGTGTTAGTGGTAATAAAGATGGTAGTCCCGATCATGTGAAAGAGTTGTATGAAGAGATTGGTGTCGAGAAGCCTAAAGGGCGCTATTTCGTTAGGCATTTGGGGCAGCTTTTGCATGAGAAGTGTGAGGAGTCAGGAGATTTTGAAAACGTTGAGCTATTGCTAGATCGAAAAATTATTGAAGATCAAGTTGAAGATGGTTTAGAAGAGGTCTGGTTAATTGGAACAGATCAGCCAAGCCTCCAAGTAGCTGAAGATTTTCGATCTGGTGATACGGTTTGGTTGTCAAAGTTAATGTCAGGTAAAATTCAGCACACATGGAAACACCTTAAAGTCAAAACTTGGGACTTGAGAGTTGATGTTAGCGATATAGAGGCGATTCGTGAAGAGTATGAGCAGTTTATTTTAAAGCATTTGATTGAGCAGGCTAGTGATGTAGGTGCGGTAACACTTTTGATTGAAAATAAGGGTTCTGTGCCCGCGATCGCTTCTAGTATTGAGATTTGTGCAGCAGCTTTGGTAAGGCAGCTTGAGGTTGTACGTGTGACTCCACAAGAGCCTTCTCCAATGTATGTGGGGGACAACCCTCATAAGATGTCAGCAGCATTTGCTGAAATATTTCGTCAGCAATCTATGAGTCAATATTTTTTGCCGCTAGAGAAAACAAGAATTATTTCTGCTTGGGAAAGAGGAGATTTTGGGGAAGCAAAAACTTGGTTGCAAGGGCATCAAAAACGATATTCTGTGCTTTATAAGCTAGCTGGTTATTTAGAAAACGCTACACGTGAGGATATTAGAGCTTTACTTCAGGAACTTAAAGGTCAATGGCTCCCCACGAAGAAATTGAAGCAAATTGCAAGTTCAGAGCAGATTCAAGAGTGGTTACGGTACGATTGTTTAGACAAGAGCAAGACCGCAGCAATTATTTGGGAGTATGCCTTTCATGTTCCGATTGATGCTGAGGGAGGGAGATTAGCCAATGCTTTCTTTTTGATGGCTCAAACATTGGAGAGACTGCTCTATCAAGTTTGCAAGAAAGATAAATGGCTAGATAAGAGATGGATTGAAATTCCTGAGACTCTAATAGCAAAGGGGATTGGCAAGGACAGCTTTAATCCTAGATTGGAAGAGTTGATTAAAGTATGGACTGAGCAGTATGGAGCTGGAGCAAAGTTTGAGATGCTGGATGGCATTCGTGAAAAGCGTAACAAGATTGTTCATGAGGCGGCTGGAGTTAGTCTGGATGAGATTAAAGATTTATGGAGTAAAGCTAATCTTGAGATAGAACCAATTGGTGAAGCTTTAATGATTCCTTTACAGGATTTAGGCAAAAAAGCTGGCAACTTACCTGCGAAGCCCTTGCTTTTATCACTTTATGAATGGGGACTGAGTGTGTTGCGCTCTTAACGACGCATTATCAATTTTCTTGCTTTTAATTCCGATGGCGATGCTTACAACCGCTACTTACCAACCCTAACTAAATCAATTTGAATTATGTATTACATCACACCTCGCACGGCTCAAGTGCGTAATGTTTCTGTGTCCGTTGTTAATGGCGCAATTAGCTTAATCATTTTGCTGATTGCCCCCTTGGGACTACTTGCTGTAATTGTGAATACCCTACTGGTAGTGCTTTCAACCTTTGCGGCGATCGCGGCAAGCGATCGCATCATCATGTATCTGCAACGCGATCGGCGAGTGGAACTCTTACCACGCTCTGGGCGCTCAGAGATTAGCCAACAACGCGATCGCTCTGATTTGGATCGTTAGCCCTATGCGATCGCTATATATTTCTCAACAGGGCTGTTATATTTCGCTGCAAAAAGAGCAAATCGTAATCAAGCAGGGGCATACGATCCTCGACAAAGTGCAAATCCCTTTCCTTGAGCAAATCCTTTTATTTGGTAATTCCCAAATTACGACACAGGCGATTAGAACCTGCTTGCAACGAGATATCCCAATTGTCTATTTATCACGGATGGGCTATTGCTATGGTCGTATCATCGCGATCGAGCGGGGCTATCGCCAACTCTCTCGCTATCAGCAGCAGCTATCCATGTTGGAGAGGCTTTTGATCGCACGGCAAATCGTCAAGGCAAAGCTCAAAAATAGCCGCACACTCTTGCAACGCCAGCACAGGCGTAAATCATCTGACTTAATTGCTCAGGCGATCGATACTCTAGAGTATCTAGCTGAGCGATCGCTACAAGTGGAGGAGATCGCTCAACTCATGGGTATCGAAGGGGCTGGAGCTGCCACATACTTTGGGGTATTTGGGGAATGTCTAGACAGAGAGGATTTTGTCTTTACGGCGCGATCGCGTCGCCCGCCGGGCAACCCAGTGAATGCGATGCTTAGCTTTGGCTACCAGGTACTATGGAACCATCTTTTAGCCCTAGTGGAGTTACAGGGACTAGATCCGTACTATGCCTGCTTGCATCAAAGCTCTGAGCGTCATGCCGCTTTAGCTTCAGACTTAATTGAGGAATTTCGTGCCCCAATTGTCGATTCTCTCGTCTTTTACCTTGTGAATCGCAGTATTATTAACGCTGAAAGTGACTTTGAATATCGTGATGGTGGTTGCTATCTCAACGATACTGGACGAAAGAAGTATCTAAAAGCATTTCTTCAGCGCATGGAGGAATTAGTACAAGCAGACTCTGGAGAGCAGCAGCCTCGTTGGGACACTCTCATGCAACAGGTCAAAGCTTACAAACGTTGTGTTTATGACCCTAGTTTGCCTTACAAACCTTATCTAATTCGCTGATATGCTGTTTTATATAGTGACTTATGATATCTCTTCTGATCAGCGTCGCAAGAGAGTTTCAGATGTCTTGGAAGGCTACGGTCGGCGCGTTCAATATAGTGTGTTTGAATGTATTTTAAGCACGCGGAAATTCAGCGAGTTGAGTCTGCGTTTGCAAAAATGTATTAA
>JANMRU010000407.1:0-4706 GCA_031388585.1 Pseudanabaena sp. SOY_30_concoct_251
GTAAGTTGCCTTTACTAGCAACTTCTTTTTCCTTTGAATCTACGCTTGTGCGTTTTTGCCCAATCTGGGTTTTAGTTTGTTCTAAAGATTCGTATAAGGGCATAGTAAAACTAGCGGTACCATAGGCAGCAACCGCCACCCCAACCACCGCCATAATTATCCCTAGGGTCTTAGAGGAAATACTCCTGCCGAATAGGGTCAATCCAGTCCCTTGAATCTCCTCGGCACCAATACTAGCTGCCATTATTTTATCGCTCCTTTTTGCTGCAACAATTTGATTCGGGTCACTGTCCCTTCCGCTCCAGACTTTTGCAATTCTGGGAGAAGATCGGTGGCGCTTTTATCGACTAAGGTGGAGGTAATCTCATAGTCAATCACGCTGACTTTGATATCCTTACTTTCGGCACGTAGCTTGGCACTACCTAACTTTGTCATCTCAACGTTTAGGTAAGGAGATGCTTGCAGCAGCAAGAGGAAATCATTGACTCCCTCGTAGCTAGTTGATATCCCTACGATTTTCAAGCCTTTACCACTTTGGTCGATATTTGCAATCTGAACATTGCCTGGCGATCTGGCTCTAATATCTTGCAAAACCGCTGATGGCGGAATTGCACCCACAAATAACTTCACCAACGCATCGGTGCGATTATCAATTGCTGTAACTGCCTGTTCGGCCGTTGCAATTGTTTTCAGTTTGGTATCGAGGGCTTGCTCTTTAGAAGTTAGAGTTGCCAACTCTTCTTGCAAACCTTGGGAGGAGTATTGGAGAAAGAAATACGCTCCTGCTGACGCTGCGATCGCGACTAAAGCGATCGCACCGCCGCCGATGAGAAATTGTTTATCTGCGATCGGCTGGCGATCTTCACCAGTCTCTGCGGCAACCTCTCGGTCGTTAAGAAAATTAATATCGAGAGAATACATGTTTAAACCTCCCTGATGCCTAATCCTAGAGCTACCGACAAACCTAGTCTTTCCTGGAGGGAAATCTCTTGTTCGGAGCTAATTGATAAAGATGCCATCGGATCGACTGGCGTTGTCGCGATACCAAGGCGTTGGCCAAAAAATTCATTGAGCTGACCAATACAAGCTCCTGGGCCAATTAATAAAAGCTGTACGACATCCGATCCAGCAGTTTGACTAGTATGAAAATCAATGGAGCGCCGCAGCTCATCCGCCAAATCTCCCAGAACTCTCAAAATCGCAGCATCTCCGGGGCTACCGCCAACTCCACCAGCTAAACCAGCTGTATCCATTGCCTGTACAGGAACCTTCATCGCTGATAGCATGTCAAGGTCTGTGTTACGTCGAGGTGGAAGGTTTAATGCGCGTAGCTGAGCATTTTGAATTTGCTCTGTGCCGAGTGCCACTGTTCGAGAGAATTGCGGCACACCATCTACGGTGATTGTAATCTCTGTAGACTCATACTCAATATCTATAATCGCTACAGCCTCAGCCATAGAAGAGAACTTAACCAATTCATCCCGCAGCGCGCGGATGATCGAAAAGCTTGAAACCTCAACTATGTCAACTTCTAGCTGGGCAATTTCCATGGTTTGCAGATAGGTATCTGTCACTTCCCTAGGCGTTGCAACCATCAAAATCTCTAGTCTTTCTACCCCGTCATCATCAAGGCTAGTACCGAGTTTTTGATAATCTACATCTGCGTCTTCACGGGGAAATGGCAGGTAAAGACTGGCCTCTTGATTGAGTACCATCTCGCGCAACTCGGTATCGGGAATTTCCGCGGGCAAACGAATTAAGCGGCTGACCGTCTCTCTGCCAGGGACTGCCGTAGCCACTCTTTTTGCCTTAATTTTTTTTTCCGAGAGCAGACTGCGAATTGTTTCACCCAAAGCAAATGGGTCATTAATTCTGCCCTCCTCTACTGTTCCTTCGGGTAAAAGCGCCGAGGCATGACTGATTAGCTTATAGGACGACTGTCCCTTACGCCGCAGTTGCACAATGTTCACTTTTTCCGAATTGATCTCTATGCCTAAACCACTGGGTTTGCCGCCGAAAATGCCACTTAAGCTACTGAACATAATCTTTTAACTTAGTTGGGAGTGCAGAGCGCACTACTAATGCAGGGATTATAGAGCTAAGAAATACATTGTCAATAGAGAAAACTGCAAACTTGTTTTAGATTATTGAATTGACAGCTAGAAAAGGGTGTGGTGTAGGGTGTAAATTTTTCTATTCATGCTATGTTTATTCGGTTTATTCTTTGTTTTTTACTGGCCAATCCCAAACCAGCCTAAATATGTAGTCAGAATTTTTTCTCCTAAAAATAGCGATATTCCACCTCCTAAGGCCAAAAATGGACCAAAGGGAAATGCCTGGCTGCGTCCCAACTTCCCGATTGCGATCGCCCCTAACCCCAGTAATGAGCCAATTGCGGCGGCGATTAGGATAGCGAGAAGTACACCTTGCCAGCCCAGCCATGCGCCCATCATGGCGGCTAATTTGGCATCGCCAGCACCCATTGCTTCTTTCCCCAAGAAAATTCGTCCACTCAAACGCATGATGTCGAGTAACCAAATACCAACTACAGCACCTGTAATGCTGGTAATTAACTCACCGCCCCATGTGATGCTGCTACTTGTGGCGTTAGCTTGCGTGGCGTAGCCAATCGCGGCGTTAACTAGATGATAGATTGCTCCCAAGCAAAGACCAGACTGGGTGAGAGCATTGGGAAGAGTCATGGTGTCGAGGTCAATAATTGCTAAAGATAACAACCACGATAGAAATAGGCAAAACAAAATCGAGATTAAGAGTGGCTGTGACGTCCCAAAAGCAACAGCTACTAACCAGAACAGAAAGGCTGTAATTAGCTCAACTAGTGGATAGCGCCACGAAACTGGCGAGTGACAATAGCGGCATTTGCCTTTAATTAAAAACCAACCCAAAATCGGAATGTTGTCTCTAGGGCTTAATGCTTTAAGGCAATGGGGACAGCGTGATGGCGGAAACAGTAGTGAAAGCCCCGCAGGTAGACGATAGATTACGACATTGAGGAAACTACCAATACTAGCGCCTAGCACTATGGCAAATACCTGCAAAATAATGCTTTCCACCTTTTATCTCCCCCAAAATCAAAGTAAACTGGATTTGCGATCGCTGCCCAAGAACTCAAGTTCTTGGCTCAAAGCTAAAGTCAGCTAAAGCAGACTAAGAAATCTCTACAGTCAAACTGTTTCAAAAGGTTTAAGCTTTTAGCCTGCAATTGATTGCAAGGCTTTTGCGTCAGTCTCGATCGACACGAATATGCCAACCGCATTTACAATACCTCTACAATTATTATTGAGAGTCAAGCTAAATAAGCGATCGCCCGCAAAAGTCTAAAGAAATTATGACTACAGACCAGAGACTAGACACTATGGATTCGCTATTGCGAACCTTAGTTGAGTCCGTAACTAGAGCCAGCCAGAATATCGAACAATTAGTGATGACTACTCAGCTCCTAGTGCAAGCTGTAGCTAATGTTTTTAATGGTATGACTGAGCTAAGAGCTGATATTAACGTTGACCTTAAGGCTGAGTTAATTGAAATTAAAGAAGCTGTTAAATTACAGGCTGTTGTAGCAGACAAGCAAGCTGAAACTGCCCAAATTCAAGCCGAAAACGTCAGGTCATTAATCCAGATGCTTAATCAAAGACAGGCTTAGCTTTAAATCCTTAACTAATCCAAAATATGAACTCCCAATTTGCAGGCAAGAACGTTCTAGTTACAGGTGCAAGTAGCGGTATCGGCAAGGCTACTGCATTGGCATTAGTGAAGCTGGGGGCTAGTGTGGCATTAGTCAGCAGAAATCCTGATAGTGTGCTAGCAGAAGTTTCGGCGGCTAGAAAGGATGACAGTATTCTTGTTAAAGCTTACCCGCTTGATTTAGCCGACGTTAGCTCGGTAGCAGCCAAAATTAAAAAAATCGTGGCAGACTTTGGTGGCATTGATGTTCTGATTAATAATGCAGGGATGGCATATATCGGCGAGATTATCGATATGCCCTTAGCTGATTGGCAAAAAATATTCGATCTAAACTTGACTAGCGTGTTTCAGTGTATTCAAGCAGTGTTGCCGATTATGCGCCAACAAAAATCTGGCGCGATCGTGAATGTGGCATCGATCGCTGCTAAACAAGCATTTCCCAAGTGGGGAGCTTATAGCGCTAGTAAATTTGCTTTACTAGGTATGACCCAAGCTCTAGCTGCCGAGGAGCAATCTCACGGTATTAAAGTAATGTCAATTTGTCCTGGCTCTGTGAATACTCCGTTATGGGATACGGTGGATGCCAATTTTAATCGTGAATCTATGCTCCAGGAAAGTACGGTAGCAGAGAGCATAATTTATTTACTGTCTTTGCCTGCCAATGCGATCGTGACAGATATGGTGCTAATGCCTAATGCAGGAGTGTTTTAAATAGCTGTTCCGATCGAATGAAATATCCCTATAGGAACCAAAGAAACCCTATCGAGTTAACTAGTGAACCAAGCATCTTTAAAGCAGGTAGATAACAATAGGCTTTACGCACTCTCTATTAACCAAGAGATCGCGATTGGACGCGAATCAAGCTGTCAGATCGTTTTAGACTCGACAAAATATCTATCGATTTCCCGAATGCACGCTGTTTTGCGGCCTCTTGCTTCGGGTGATTGGGAAGTTTGCGATCTCAATAGTGCCAACGGGACGTTAGTTAACGATCTGCGCTT
>JANMRU010000423.1:0-18396 GCA_031388585.1 Pseudanabaena sp. SOY_30_concoct_251
CTAAGTGCTGACGTTCTTCATTGCTAAGGGTCACAATGTATTTTTTACGTGGCATAGCAATCATTGGGTAACTTCACCTCCAATAATCCATCATTTCATGACTGACAGGCTACTAGTTTAATTTGTTTGCCTTGAATTCCTTGCTCAACTAAGAAATCTATGACAGCTCTAGCACATGGGATACAATCAAGGAACACAAAACGGCTGGCGATGATTGTAACTTATTTGGCGTATTTCGTCGCTGGTATTCACACTGTTATTTTTTGTTATTATTTCTCTCAAGAACTAATAACTTTCTTGATACAGAAACATGTAAGCCTTCACAATCAGTGCCGACTTACGCTCAAAGATTAAGGTTTGCAAAAAAGATGCAAACCCCTAACATGCCGCCAAAATTAGATCGAATTTAAATCGAATTTAAAACTTATTGAGGTCAATGCCTGCTTCTTTAGCAAACATACCTAAGCTCTTCTTTTGCAGAGTTTTGATCGCTTTTGTCGAAATATGAAGAGTGACAAAGCGCTTGCCTTCTGCCCACCAAATGCGCTTCCACTGTAAGTTGACATGCTGCAATCGCTTATTGCGCTTGTGTGAGAAAGAGATGGTAACGGAGTTGTTGGCTTTTTTGCCAGTTAATTGACAACGACGGCTCATGTTAGTTTAACCTTTTGCACTTTTAGTCCAGCCTACTATTGTACAGAATCTGGCAAAATATGGGAAATTTTAATTCGATTATTTCGAAGCTAGCAAAGTTTTTGCAGTTTCCGCAACTTGAGCAGTGGCATCCTGGCTCAGTTGGATCAAGGCCGCTTCTGCCTCGTCTCCACCAATTTGATGCAATGCCTGCGTCAGGCGATATCTAACTTCCCAGTCAGGATTGTTAACTAGAGGCAAAATCAGCTCCAAACCCCTCTGATCGCCCAGGTCGCCCAAGGCCCCGATCGCAGCGATCTTCACGAGATCGTTAGAGTGCTGCAATGACTGCGCTAAAATTTCAAACCCGCGTCGATCTCCAAGTTCTCCCAACGCCGCCACGATACTAAACTGTAACAACCAATCACCAGTTGTGTGGTAAACCTCAACCAGCATTTCAAATGCTTCTGTGAGCTTCAAGGCCCCAATCGAATCAGCAGCAGCAGCGCGGACATCCATCTCTGGATCGTGAAGTAGCCGATCGCTCAGTACTTCTAGAGATCTCGGCAAATCCTGCATCCCGACAGTAGCGATCTGGCTAACCGCATCGTAGCGAATCCGAGGGTTGGTATCACCAGCAGCGTTACTAACAAGCTGAAAACGGTCAGCTATATCGAGTTTGCGGCCTTCAGTTAAAGCCTTCATGCGCTCTCCAATATCTTCGGATTGGAGTTTTTGTTGCAGGGATTCAAGATTTACAGTCATAATCTAACATGTCGAAGGTGTAGCATTCTGCTCTACAAATGAAGCTGCTAGCTCAATTAGTAAGCAAGAGTTTCTAGAGTTTCGCGCAGGTATCGCAATACAAGGTCATTGAGGGAGGCATCACCCTTGGGTGGATTTGTCAGATTACGCGATCTTTGCCAGTGCTCAAATTCAGAACTGCTGGCAATTACTTGCTTCAGGTGCTGCCAAGTCTTTGTATCTTGCATGGGAGAACCCAACTCAGTACTACCTGGAGGTATATTCATGGGGATTCATTTGGCTATGTGAACACTTACACTCTCAATGTTATGGCAATATTCTTGCTAAGTTGTTGGCGAACAAACAATTGAGTCACAAGAGCCATGTTATCACCTTGGCTGGAATTAAGGCACGATCGATGCTAGACATAATAGTTAAGGGAGATTACGTACTCTTAATTCTTGATCTTGATAATTATATGAACACAGTTAGCACAGCATTTCCTGGGGAAACACAGCTAGAACCAAGCTTTGCGATCCCAGTAACCCTGGTATTTATTGCAATACCGATTTTATTAGTACAGGTATGGGTTGGTGGCGCGATCGCGCTATTTGGCGTATTTCTGTTATTGCAAACTGTGACCTTAAGGTTGATTTTTACAGCTACCGATTTAGATATTTACCGTTCCGAGAAACTAATTCGACGTTTCCCCTATCAGGATTGGCAAAACTGGCGCATTTTCTGGCCTCGCTTCCCTGTATTGTTTTATTTTAAGGAGGTTAAGAGTATTCACTTCCTCCCGATTCTGTTTAACCCTAAAACATTGCAGGCTTGTCTGGAAAAACATTTGCCACTTAGCTAAAGTTAATGAACTTGTATCTGGGCCTTGATTTTGGCACCTCAGGTGCAAGAGCGATCGCAATTGATTCCGAAGCGCAAGTTCGTGCTGTTGCTAAGCGGTCTTACAGCATTGAAACTGTGGAGACATGGCAATCAGCCTTGTTTGCGCTGTTCGAACAAATTCCTGTAGAGGTACGCTCCTCAATTAGCGCGATTGCGATCGCCGCAACTTCCGCAACAATTTTGATCTGCGACTCATTCGGTAAACCTGTGGGTCAGCCACTGCTATATGACGATGCCCGTGGTGCGTCTGCGATCGCCACGCTGAAAGGTTTTGTGCCAGAAGGTCACACGGCAATTAGTGCGACATCAAGTCTGGCAAAGCTCGTCTGGTGGTACGAGCAGCACATCAACCGTCTTAGCCCCAATTTCAACCTTTATCTCCAACATCAGGCTGACTGGATTGGTTTTTTGCTGCATGGAGAGCTAGGGGTTAGCGACTACCATAATGCCCTCAAGCTCGGCTATGACCCCTGGGCACTGCGTTATCCAGAATGGTTGACTAGCTGGCAAAGTGCCATATTACTGCCGCGCGTCTTACCCCCAGGGACTCCCATTGCGCCAATCAAGCCAGATATGGCAGCCAAATTGGGGTTGCCAATCGGCTGTCTAGTTTGTGCGGGCACCACTGATAGTACGGCGGCTTTCTTAGCAAGTGCTGGCATTAATGCGGAACCAGGGCAAGCAGTAACCTCCCTCGGCTCCACCCTTGTACTCAAAGTGCTCAGTCAAGACCGTGTTGAAGACTCCCGCTATGGCATTTACAGTCATCGCCTGGGCGATCGCTGGCTCGTTGGCGGAGCATCTAATACTGGCGGCAATGTTTTAAGGCAATTTTTTAGCGATCAGGAAATAGTGCAGCTTAGCTCACAGATTAATCCTGACTATTCAAGTCAATTGGACTATTATCCCCTGATCAAAACGGGGGAGAGGTTCCCAGTCAACGATCCCCAAAAATTGCCCCGTCTCCAGCCGCGCCCTGACAATCCCGTCGAACTCCTGCATGGGTTACTAGAAAGTATCGCTAGAATTGAGTCTGAGGGCTATAAGTTGCTGCAATCATTAGGAGCCTCACCGATACACTCAGTTTGTAGTATTGGTGGCGGCGCATCAAATCTCATCTGGGAAAGAATTCGCGCTCGCTATCTGCAAGTTCCCCTAGTTACCGCGCAGCATCCTGAAGCCGCTTACGGTGCCGCCTTACTCGCCCTTCACAATAGCGATTAGTATCACATACAGCCATGATTACTCCTCTAAAACGTAGCAAGTTTGATGAGCTACTCCCCGCCGTGCCAACAGCCGATCAATATCAGTACTACTGGGGTGCAAGCCAAGATGTATTCAAACGAGTATTGATCTCAGTAGCTTGCCTAGTTATATTTTCTTTGCTCTATAGTCGCACCCAAGAAAATAGCCCCAACAGCTTTTCAGGCTTGATGCTGTTCGTTTGTGCTGGGTTAGGGGGGCTTTATTGGATGCTTGGGCCTGTAGCTTTAGCCATGCGGCGTAATGTTAAGTTGCGTAGGTTTTCCCAGGCCGCTTTCTGGCAGGCTCAAGTTCTTGATGTGTACCTATCCGAGGAAGTGTTGTCTAAGCAAGAGAATATCGACGATCGCGGTCGTTTAGAGGTAATTCACAACACCGAGAGCTTCTTTAATCTTGAATTAGGCGATCGCGCTGGTTTTGTGACAACTATTCGGGTGCCAATGCAACGCCAATACAAACGCATTCAACCCAGGCAAGCTGTCTGCATGATCCTGATGTCAAACGATCCCAACTTTAATCGCATTAGCAAGATTACAAGCGATGCCTACATTCCACAGCTAAATCTCTGGATCAGCGACTATCCCTATCTCCGCCGTGACGTATTTACTGACTTGACCAGGTATATGTTCTCAAGAGGTAGGCCAGTTGTAGAAATGAATCGTGATTAACAGAAGAATCTAAAGACAATATAAATATGTGCTCTAGATCACCAAGCAATTTGTCCAAGGTGATAGCCTGGGATCATGCCTGTACAGGGCTTATATAAAAAATAATTTTTTTAAACTTATGTTTGATCCCCACAAAAATTTGATCCCCTGCAGTTATCGCAACGAAGCAAATGCAGTGCAGATCGTGCGGATTTGCAAACCTACGGCTCGATGTTTTGAGCGTACAGTTATGCCTGGTCAAATCTTACACTTCAAGGCAAGTGCGGACTCAATGTTAGAAGTCTATGAAGCGAATATGGCTAGTGCTGTTCAGGTTGATACTTTTAACTGTAAGCAACTACAAAGTACCGACATTACTAGCAACAACTTTATGAAGCAAGAAATATCCGCGAGAAACTACTCCCTCAGCAAAGTTGCCTAGACTAGTAGCGTATAGCAGCGCGAATTGAAGACACGGAATGATCTCAAACTCCTTCTGAAACGCAAAACCAGTATCAAAGTTCTCACAAAGTGCAATAATTTGTAACAGTACTGCTTGTGAGAGCAAACACATGGAACCGCAAATTACTAACTCTAACGCTGATGAAGCCTTAGGTTCTGAGCAAGAAGAGCTACATCTATACGAATGTGCGGTCTGTGGCTATACCTACGAACCAGCATCTGGAGATGAAAAGCGCGGGATTGTCCCAGGAACCGCTTTCGATCTAGTTCCAGAGAATTGGCGCTGCCCCGTATGCAATTCCCAAAAGAACAAATTCAAAGATATTGGGGTTGCCAATAAACCATCTGGGTTTAAAGAAAACCTGGGTTATGGGTTCGGAGTTAATGTTCTGACTCCAGGACAAAAGAACCTACTAATCTTCGGGGCACTAGCACTTGGATTTCTTGTGTTCATGAGCTTTTATGCCCTCGATTAAATCGGTAGATTGCCAATCGACTTGCCTGAAGCGATTTGCTAATTTAAAAAACAATTGATTTTAGGAAATGTCTGGTGATTAAAAAATTATGGTGCGTGTTAGCCGGACTATTGATCCTGGTTAACCTTATTTTTGTGGATGTAAAAGCAGTAACTGCTGCTGAAAATGGCGCTTGGCAAAAAATTGAACTTCCTACAACATCTACGCCTCTAGATCTAGCTTTCACCGACTCCGAGCCACAGCATGGTTGGCTGGTTGGGGCTGAAAGCACTCTACTCGAAACCAATAATGGCGGGAATACCTGGGAAGTTCGGCACCTTGACTTGGGGGAGGGGAATTATCGGTTTGTGTCAGTGAGCTTTTCTGGTAGCGAAGGCTGGATTGCTGGCAAACCCTCATTACTTTTACATACTTTGGATGGTGGTCAATCTTGGTCGCGCATTGCCTTAAATTCTAAGTTGCCGGGCGATCCTATATTGGTCAAAGCTCTAGGTGTTAACTCTGCTGAAATGGCTACCGATATTGGCGCGATTTACCGTACTCAAGACGCAGGTCAAAACTGGAAAGCCCTGGTGACTCAGGCTGTCGGAGCTGTGCGTAATCTCAACCGTAGCGAAGATGGTCGATACATTGCAGTTTCAGCTAAAGGTAATTTTTACTCAACCTGGCAACCAGGCGATGTTGCATGGGTGCAACATAACCGAAATAGTTCTAGGCGCGTGCAGAATATGGGCTATGGTCCTGATGGTCGCACTTGGATGCTAAATAGAGGTGGACAATTGCAATTTAGCAAGGTCAACACAATCGATGAATGGGAAAAACCTCAGTTTCCCCGCGATGCCGAAGGTTATGGCATGTTGGATCTTACTTACCAAGATGAAAATAATATTTGGGTAGCCGCTGGTAGTTCCAAGTTGTTACATAGCAGCGATCGCGGTCAAACATGGCATAAAGAAGATAGCTTGGAAACTATTGGCTCAAATTTTTATAAAGTAATCTTCCTTGAGCGCAATCGGGGCTTTATTCTGGGACAATCTGGAACTTTACTTGGTTACTCAGCGCTGTAATCTTCTATAGCTATCGCCAATTAGGTTAGGACGGGGTGGAGGAGTTCTACCCCTCCACCCCCAATTAAAATCCGTCCTAATGATCTAGGCGTTGGCTATATTAAGTATTTTTTGAGGGTTTTTAACCCTCAAAAAATACACAACTAAAAATTGACAGCCTGAACAGTTTAGTGATGTAACTGCACTCGTCTAGTTATTGGGCTTAACGGTGTACATATTCAAGATTTCCCTGCCGCGACGGGTAAGTAGCTCTGAGCCTTCGAGCAGTAGCAAATACTGGCCTTGACGAAGACAGTTGCGGCAGGCGATCGATGTACTACTCTTGTAAAAAAGGCCATAAAAACTGCCCAAAGCGGCACCAATTAGGCTTCCGAGCGTACCTGTAGATATAGATAATACCAAAAGAGTTTGATGCCAATTCAGGGACGGGAACCGATGGTTAAATATTAACTGCACAGCTACCCCAATAGCGATGCCTAAAGCCCCGAATAAATATATGCCGTACTCAGCGTACCGCCAAGCCATTCTTTTTGGCTCTAAAAGCCCCACACTTTCAGGACTGCTAAACCCCTTACCTACCAATGCTAGATTTTCTGGGGAAATACCATGATTTTGCAGCAATCTGTAAGCTTCAAATGCTGATACCTCATCTGGTAGCACAGCAATCATCAATCTGGAATTCTTGGGTCTAGTTGAGGTCACAGATACTGCCTAACCTTGATTCAGTGAAAACGTTCTCTATCAAATTCTACAAAATTTGAGAACCATAATTATGTAAGTAGATCTATACTTTGCATTTTAAATCCAGAATTAATAATTTTTAAAGGTTCTTTGTCATTTTGATTGCGTACTAACTATGGGTATTGTTAAGAAACATACTGCTAGCAAAATCAGAGCTAGGGAGATACTAGTCCGACTAAAACGCCTGTATCCAGACGCACCATGCACACTTACCTATAGTACGCCAGTACAACTCCTAGTGGCAGTGATTTTATCAGCCCAATGTACTGACGAGCGCGTCAATCTGGTTACACCCGCACTATTTAGTAAGTTTCCCGATGCCGAGGCGATCGCCGCAGCTAACCCCGATGAGCTAATAGAGTTAGTGCGATCGACTGGGTTTTATCGCAATAAGGCAAAAAATATCCAAGGGACTTGCAGAATGATCGAAGGCAATTTTGGGGGAGAAGTTCCGCGAGTGATGGAGGATTTACTCAAACTGCCAGGTGTCGCTAGAAAAACTGCTAACGTCGTACTTGCTAACGCCTTTGGGATCAATGCTGGAGTCACGGTTGATACCCATGTCAAGCGTTTATCTAAACGCTTGAGCTTAACTAAATATGACGACCCAATTAAAGTGGAGCGCGATTTAATAAATCTTCTACCTCAGGACGATTGGGAGAACTGGTCAATCCGCCTCATCTATCACGGTAGAGCCATCTGCAAAGCCCGTAAGCCTGACTGTGCGAACTGCACTCTCTTAGATCTGTGTCCTACAGGGCAGAAATTGCTATAGCAATTTCTGCGAGAAGTCGTAAGGTCAAACATAAATAGGTTTACGACTATCCCCTCAATGTTGCCAAGTAGAATTACTTGATTTGATCCATGATCGAAAAGATTGGCAGGTACATGCCAACCAGGATCGATCCAACCATCCCGCCTAATACGCAAATCATAATCGGTTCCATAATGCTGGTAAGCGCTTTGACCGCTTCTTCTACTTCATTTTCGTAGAAGTCGGCCACTTTCATCAGCATCTTATCCAGTTCTCCAGTTTCCTCCCCAATTGAGATCATCTGAATTGCCATTAGAGGAAACACCTCCTGCTTTTCAATTGCAGGCGAAATCTGACCGCCTTCGCGCACGACCTTCCTCGCTTCATCAATGGCGTTGGTGATCACCTGATTACCTGCAGTTTCGCCAGTAATTTCGAGGGAACTCAAAATCGGCACCCCAGCTCTCGATAGCGAACCAAAGGTACGTGCAAACCGAGCTACAGCAGTTTTAACGACGAGATCGCCAAACAGAGGCAGCTTTAGAAAAACACCATCCATATACAGCTTGCCAGCAGGTGTGCTGTAGAACCACTTATAGACGGAAAATAATGCAAAAAGAGATATGGGCAAAATAATCACAGTGGGGCTGCGCAGGAAATTGCTGATGTTGACCAGGATCTGCGTAAATGCTGGCAGTTCCCCACCCAACTGCTTAAATACGCCATCAAAGGTGGGAATGATAAATACGCACATACCCACAAAGATACCAACTGCCAAAATCGATACTGTGACTGGGTAGGTCATGGCTGATTTGATCTGGTTTGTCAAGCGGGCTGAGTCTTCCAACAATTTCGCTAGTCGCTGTAAAACATCATCGAGCACACCGCCCGCTTCGCCTGCTTGGACCATCGCACAGTAAAGGCGATCGAATATTTTTGGATGCTTGCGCAGAGCATCAGAAAAATTTGCCCCCTGCTGAACATCTTCCAAAATATCCTTCAGAGCCAATTTCATCTTGGGGTTAGATGCCTGGTCGGTCATTACGCCAAGGCCGCGTACCATTGAAACGCCTGCATTTACTAACGTTGCAAGTTGTCGCGAGAAGATTGCTTTATCTTTAACCGAAACAGTCGTGAGGGATGTCTGAAATTTCTCAAAACTGAAGCCCTCAGGGACTTCACTAATATCTAAGACTGTATGTCCCTTCTGGCGCATGAGGTTACTGACATCCTTGACGGCATCAGCAACAACCTTCTGTTCCATACTTCTACCTTGAGAAGTTTTATATTTAACTGAGTATTTAGGCATGGGTTCACTTCACGAATTAACCACTGATTAATTAACCACTAATAGAGCGAGACTTGATTTCCTGTTTGGGATCGTAGCTTCCCTTCTTACGGATTACAGGTGGAGGATTTGGGCCTACAAGGCGATGGAGTTCTTCGGCGCGTGAGGTCTTTGAGACTGCTGCTTCAAAAGAAATTTCACCTTCTTTGTATAGATCCGCCAATACTGACTCTAAAGTCTGCATTGATTCTTTACCGCCAGTTTGAATGAAACCATACATTTGCGCCGTTTTACCTTCGCGGATTAGGTTGGCGATCGCGGGCGTAACAATCATGATTTCCTGAGCCATCACCCGCCCAAATTGCCCTGGTTGAGGATTTACTCTCTGGATTAAAGTTTGACTGAGAACTGCCACAAGCGAGCTGGATAACTGTACGCGAATTTGCCCCTGTTGTTCTGGAGGAAATACGTCAATAATGCGGTCAATGGTTTGTGCAGCTGAACTGGTGTGTAAGGTGCCAAATACCAGGTGTCCAGTTTCAGCAGCTGTTACAGCTAATTGAATGGTTTCAAGATCGCGCATCTCACCGACAAGAATTACGTCTGGATCTTCGCGGAGCGCCCCCCTCAGTGCTGCTGCAAAACTTTTGGTATCTTCGCCCACCTGACGTTGGTGAATAACACTCTTGACAGACTCATAGACGAATTCGATCGGATCTTCGACCGTAAGGATATGCTCAGCTCTGGTTTTATTGATGCTCTGGATCATGGCTGCTAGCGTAGTAGTCTTGCCAGATCCTGTTGGCCCCGTAACTAGTACCAGTCCCCTTGGTTTTTCTGACAGTTCTTTTACAATTGGGGGCAGCTTTAGATCGTCCATATCAGGAATCTTAGAGGAAAGTGCCCTCAAGCAAGCCGCGACCGTCCCCCTGTCTTTGTAGACATTAACCCTAAATCGCGCTAGTCCCTTTACCCCGTAAGAACAGTCTAACTCCCAATTTTGCTCAAAGGTCTTGCGCTGGTTGTTATTCAGCATGGCAAAAATTAGACGCTGGCACTCCTCTGGTGTCAAGGGGTCGCGATCTGTGGGTGTCAGGTGTCCGTTAATACGGACATATGGAGGTAGACCTGCCGAAATATGGATATCGGAGCCTTTACGCTCCACTACCTCTTCCATTAGATCTTCAATAATGTAGTCCATTACCATAGGGATGCATCCGATTTAATTTTAGGGTTATGGTCAGTCGTGAAGAAATTGTACTGGTTTATCCTAGGTTGTCTAGTAGTATTTTATTGCCAGGATTAAAGAATTCTGGGAGTAGTGCAGAAAGGACATTCCAACATTTCTGGACGAAGGATAGCATTGCATGTATGACATTCCAAGCTTCTTTTTCTTCGAGTTCGTTCTTCGGCCTCACGTCCTTTGTCGGTATAGGTGACGCGCAGAACTTCTTCCAGAGATGTATATCCTTGTCTGACAAGGTCAAAGCTATATGCCATTAGGGTCTTCATGCCTTCTTCAACAGCTATTTCCTTGATAATGTCAGTACTCGCACCTTTGTTGATTGCGCTTTGCAGCCGTTCGGTCATGCGCATAATTTCATAGGCACCAACTCTACCTTTGTACCCTGAACCACCGCAGGCGGGACAAATCCTTTTGTTCGAACTCTGACGCGCGATAATCTCTTCACGATTAAGGGTATTGGCACGGTAGAAAGTAAGGGCGCGATCGCTCTGAGGAAGCCCAAATGTGTCTAACTCCTCAGTGGTGGGATTGTATGGGATGCGACAGGCGGAACAAACTCGACGCAGTAAGCGTTGAGCTAAAACGCCAATCAGTGCTGTACTGGTCATAAACGGCTCGACACCCATTTCTTCTAGGCGGGCGATCGCTCCTGGAGCATCGTTAGTATGCAGAGTTGTGAGCACTAAGTGACCTGTTAATGCTGCTTCGATCGCGGTTTTAGCGGTTTCTTTATCTCGGGTTTCGCCAACTAGAATTACATCGGGATCTTGCCGTAAAAAGGCGCGCAAGATATTGGGAAAGTCCATGCCTTTCTCGCGAATTACCTGACATTGAGTCAGACCAGGCAAGCTGTATTCAATTGGATCTTCAGCTGTACTGATATTAATGCCAGGGTCGTTACATTCAGAAAGGGTAGAGTAAAGCGTGGTGGTTTTACCAGAACCCGTGGGGCCTGTCACCAGAATTAAGCCAAATGGACGCTTTGCCATATCCTGCATCAGCTTCAGGCTTTCTGGATCGGTAATAAGCTTATCTAAGCCTAATTGCGTTGTGGAATTGTCGAGAATCCGCAGTACGATTTTTTCCCCATAGGGTGTAGGCAGCGTATTCACCCGAAAGTCAACTCTACGTCCCTGGAAATTACGCTTCAGCTTGCCATCTTGGGGTTTGCGACGCTCGGCAATATCAAGATTGGCGATAATTTTAAAGCGCGAAGTTACTGCAGCGATAATTTGACGCGGTAGTTTCTTAGTATCATCTGACACCATTTCGCGTAACACCCCATCCTTGCGAAAGCGCACGCGTAGGAATTTCTCTTGGGGTTCGATGTGAATATCAGATACACCCTCTTTCAATGCCCTAACTAAAATCTGGTCAACTAGTCTGATAATCGGGGCTGAGTTTTCTCCAACTGACTTACTCAGATCGTCTTCATCACCAAGGTCAGTTAATGCGTCATTAGTCTCATAGATCTGGGTATCAATTTCGAGATGTTCTTGATCGATTTCATCTGCCTGGTTGATACTCTGCTTAACTTGCAGATTAACAATGTCTTCATAGAGCAGGCGGTGACAGTCATGGCGAGTTACTACTCGCCGTTGCAATGTGAGATTTTGCGCGCGCAAAATCTGGTTATTGAGTTCGTCAAGTGCCTTAAAGTTGTCAGGATTTACCATGCCCACCAACAAAACATTGTCGGTTTTAACCAGTGGCAAGATCTCATGCTCTTTGCACTTATTGATAGGGATAACGTTACCGTCGACCAGACGGCTAATTGATGTCACATCAAACTTATCAGGTTCTACCTCTGGATCGATCGCTTCTATGCCGAACAGGATAGAGAGCTCCAGTAAATTCATCTTCTTGAAGAATCGGGTAATATTAGGAGCCAGTTCGCGCCCAAGAATAGTGCGTTCTAATGCTTCAAGGATCGATATGTCCTGCTTATAGCTTTCCTCAATCGCTCGACTAAATTGATCTGGGGTCACTAATCCCTCATTGATCAGCTTACTTTCAAACGGGGTTCTCCCCCCCCGCGTCGCTAGTGCTTTTGTACTTGCTACTGCCCTAGCACGATTAGCTGGCATAGGAGGGGTCTTATCTGAGGTATTCATACGCGAATAGTGAACCTGTAGAAATTTACAACTCAGGATGGGGGTTGAACACCGATCATAGCGTCTCACCTGGCAATCTGGTGCGAATCCCCCTAGTACATCACGAGATCTTCGAAATTATGAAACAAAAAATGACGGGATCTCAATTACGACTTGAGCCTCTGAATTAATCGCTGACATAGGCTGTCATTGGTAAACAGGAGCAAACAAAGTGGCGATCGCCGAAGGCATTATCTATCCTACCCACACTGGGCCAAAACTTATGCTCCTTAGTCCAAGAAATTGGGTAGGCAGCTGTTTGTCGAGAATACGAGTGCGGCCATTCATCCTTGAGGAGGGCTTCAGCAGTGTGGGGAGCATTTTTTAGCAAATTGTCCTGCCGATCTGCCTGGCCGGATTCGATCGCGGCAATTTCAGCGCGAATGGCAATCATGGCATCGCAAAAGCGATCGATTTCCTGCTTAGACTCGCTTTCGGTAGGTTCGACCATCATCGTCCCCGCGACAGGCCAAGAGACCGTGGGTGCGTGGAAGCCATAGTCCATTAGGCGTTTGGCAATATCGTCTACTTCAATGCCAGCCGATTGCTTGAGTTGGCGCAGGTCGAGAATACATTCGTGTGCCACCAGACCTGATTCACCTCTGTAGAGAATGGGATAATGCGGTGCTAAGCGAGTTGCCATGTAGTTAGCATTCAAAATCGCTACTTCTGTGGCCAGCTTCAACCCTTGGCCGCCCATCAAGGCAATGTAAACCCAAGAAATTGTGAGGATGCTGGCACTACCCCAAGGAGCTGCTGATATGGTTGTGACATGAGGGCGATTGTGGTACTCGCGCACCAGAAATGGATGTTGTGGTAGAAATGGTACGAGATGAGATTTTACAGCTATTGGCCCCATGCCTGGGCCACCGCCACCGTGGGGAATGCAGAAGGTTTTGTGCAGATTGAGATGGCAGACATCAGCTCCAAAATCTCCTGGGCGGCACAGCCCAACCTGAGCGTTAAGGTTAGCGCCGTCCATATATACCTGGCCACCGTAACAATGCACGATCGCGCAAATATCGGCGATCGCGGCTTCAAATACGCCATGTGTAGACGGAAAAGTAACCATCAGAGCGGCAAGTTCGTGCTTATGGGCGGCAGCTTTGGCCTTTAAGTCGTTAACATCAATATTGCCCTGACTATCGCAGGCGATCGCAACGACTTTCATCCCAGCCATCACGGCACTGGCAGGATTAGTGCCGTGGGCAGATTGGGGAATTAGGCAAACATGGCGATCGCGATTACCTTGCGCTTGATGGTACTGCTGGATCGCAAGTAAACCAGCATACTCGCCTTGGGAACCAGCATTGGGCTGTAGCGACACGCCATCAAAGCCAGTAATTTCTGCCAGCATCGCTTCTAGCTGCTGAAACAAGATTTGGTAGCCCTCGGTTTGGTCTAGGGAAACAAAGGGATGAATCTGGCTGAACTCTGGCCAGGTAACAGGTAGCATCTCGGTCGTGGCATTGAGCTTCATCGTGCAAGAACCGAGTGGAATCATTGATGTCGTTAGCGATAAGTCCTTGGCTTGGAGGCGATGGATGTAGCGCAGCAGTTCAGTCTCAGAGTGATATTGATTGAAAACTGGGTGGGTGAGGCAAGGAGTAGAACGTTGGTAGGCACTTGGCAAAATCGAGTCACCGTCTTCTTTCAGTAATTCTTCTAGTTCACTAAGACTGTTGGTGCGATCTCCATCATCAAATATTGCCATCAAATCTAATAGATCTTTGGCGGTAGTCGTTTCGTCGAGGCTAACGCCGACGCTATGGTCGCCTAAGTAACGCAGATTAATCTTGTAGCTATATGCTCTGTCGAAAATCTCTGAACTATAGAGAGTTCCCAACTCCACACGCAAAGTATCGAAAAATAGTGGCGAACTGATTCTGAAACCTAATCTCCGCAACCCATTGGCTAATCTGGCTGTGAGGCGATGGATGCGATCGGCAATTTGCTTTAGCCCATCAAAACCATGATAGACGGCATACATACTTGCCATCACTGCTAGCAAAACCTGAGCTGTACAAATGTTGCTGGTGGCTTTATCGCGGCGAATGTGCTGCTCGCGAGTTTGCAAAGCTAGCCGTAAAGCCTTATTACCATGTACGTCTTGGGAAACACCAACGATTCGGCCTGGCACCTGGCGCTTATAGGCTTCTTTGGTGGCAAAGTAGGCAGCGTGGGGGCCGCCATAGCCCAAAGGCACACCAAAGCGTTGCGTGCTACCCACCGCCACATCGGCGCCAAATTCTCCTGGGGGCTTTAGTAAGGTGAGAGCCAGCAAATCGGCAGCCACGATCGCGACTCCACCAACAGCATGAATGCGATCGATGCAGTCGCTATAATCGTAAATTTTGCCATCGGTGGCTGGATATTGCAGCAGTGCGCCAAATACTGAGCGATCGCACTCAAAGGTTGTATGGTCGCCCACCACTACGTCAAAGCCCAGAGGTTCTGCCCTAGTTTTGACTACAGCAATTGTTTGGGGATGGCAGGTAGCGGAGACGAAAAACTTGTTACCTGCTATGGCATCTTTGCCCTTTTGGCTAGGTGATTGACTGTGGGCTAAAGACCAGGCCATTGTCATTGCTTCGGCGGCGGCTGTACCTTCATCAAGTAAAGAGGCATTGGCAATTTCTAAACCCGTCAGGTCGATCACCATAGTCTGGAAATTCAACAGGGCTTCGAGGCGACCCTGGGCAATTTCGGCTTGATAGGGGGTGTATTGGGTATACCAGCCAGGGTTCTCTAGAATGTTGCGCTGAATTACGGGAGGCGTAATGCAATTGTAGTAACCAGTACCAAGAAAGGAGCGAAATACCTTATTTTTAGAGGCGATCGCTTTTAATTCCTCTATCAATTCGCGTTCACCACGGCGATCGCCTAGCTGCAAGGGTTGCTTCTGCCGAATTGATGGCGGTACCGCGCGATCGATTAGGGCATCCAGAGAATCAAATCCCATTGTTGCCAACATTTGCTGGATTTCCTCAAGATTTGGCCCGATATGCCTATGGATAAAAGTGTCAATGGGGGCGACGGCATCAGCATATTTGGCCTCTGCGGACAGGTTCTGGTTGCTTTGATGTCCATTAAGTTGCGCTGACGCGGCAAGGTCATGGCTATTACCAGTCCGAGCAGTCAAAGGTTCCAGCATAGTTCGTGATTTGGTGATAGTTGCTAAGGTATTTGGGTTGCTAGAGAAATTGCTAAGGCTTACTTTCGGTAAAGTAGATTTCCCACTTAGCTACTATAGCAATGCTGACCGCTCTGTATGTGGTGATCGCTACCCGTATCATCTTTGGTATCAGTAGCAATCACCCAGTTTACAATTGAAGGGTAAAGGTTACAGAGAGTTAAGCCTATGACAGTTCGACAACCTCGATACAGCAAAGAGGAATTTGCTCAACGAGGTCATAAAATTTATGAAACACAGGTGCGTCAGCAAGTCGAAGCGGATAACCTTGGTAAAATAGTAGCAATTGACATTGAAACCGGAGTCTTTGAGGTTGCTGACGGTAGCTTAGATGCCTCAAAGAAATTGTTGACTCGTTACCCCAATGCGCAAATCTTGTGTATTCGGATAGGTCATCGTGCTGTCCATCGGTTTGGCTTTCATTCTCCTACAGGATCAGCATGATTCTTGGATATGTCAATGCAAACCGAGAAGCGATTGTGCAATTTGCTGTTCTTGGTGAAAATCAGACACGCTTGGGTATCAAAGCGGTTATCGATACTGGATATACTGGCTCCTTGACTTTGCCACCGACTCTTATCACTGATTTAGAACTTATCTGGTATACCCGCCAAGAAGGTATTTTAGGTGATGGCAGTGTGTGTATGTTTGATGTGTACGAAGTATCTGTTAGTAAAGATGAGGGAGGCACAATTGGTCAATTTTGTTACCGATCCAACGAATGTAAATCAGATTAGCAATGTTTCATATCTCAATGAACCTCAAGAATGGGATTTGTCTGATCTCTATAAGGGATTTGACGATCCGCAACTTGCTCAAAATCTGCAACAGCTTCAAGAAAAAGCCGCTAAACTCCGCCAGGATTATCGTGGTCAGGTCGTTCAATTGCCCCCTACAGCTATCTATCAGTGCTTGCAAGAATTAGAAGCGATCGCTCAAACATCCGGCTATCTCTATTCTTACCCTTCTCTAACTTTCGCCGCCGATACGCGCAACACCGAAGCAAAGCAATATTTAGATAAGGTGCTGGAAGCCCTCACCGTGATCGAAAATCAATTGCTATTCTTCGATCTAGAATTGCAGAATATAGATGAGTCAAAGTTCCAGGCATTACAAGCAGCACCAGAACTAGCCAATTATCACCATTATCTTGATCGCATTGCCCAATTCCGCCCACATAAACTTTCCGAGGAAATCGAACAGACCCGCAATCAAGATAGTCTCACGGGTCGCCAAGCTTTTATCCAATTGCGATCGCTACATATGGGAGCGCAGGAGTACGAACCAGTATCTACTCCCGATGGTAAAAGTGTCAGCTCAGAAGCAGAATTAGGCGCGTTGCTTTATCATCCCGCTGCGGAGGTGCGCCACCATGCGTATCTATCTGTGCGACAGGTAATGAAATCTCACAATTTGCTCTACGGCTTTATCCTGAATACGGTCAGTCAGGATCACCGTGTTGAATGTCAGATGCGGGGATATAATTCGACATTGCAAAAACAACTGTTGATTGATGAGGTATCCGAGTCAGTATTTCGCGCCATTATGGAGGGTATGCAGCAGCGGGTCGGGCTATTCCAGCGCTACTACAAACTCAAAGCAAAGGCTCTCGGTCAGACAATTCGCACCTGCGACCTTTACGCGCCCTGGTCTAATCACAATCCTGGCAGTAAGAATAATGCCAAACCACTAGAAATTGATTATAAAACTGGTGTAGAGACTTTACTAGCAGCTTTAGAACAGTTTAATATCAACTATGCCAGACGCGCCGAAGAATTCTTCATTAAAAATTGGGTAGATGCAAAAGTGCGTCCTGGCAAGCGCGGCGGGGCTTTTTGCTCCTACAGTCACGGCAAACACAGTTATCTACTGCTTTCTTATACCAACAACTATAATTCTCTATTCACGCTGGCACATGAGATGGGACATGGATTGCATTTTGCGGCGATCGGCGATCGCCAGTCCTATTTCAATAGCAATCCGCCAATGGTGAGCGCCGAGGTTGCTTCTACATTCAACGAGTTGCTGTTACTCGACTATTTGTTGAAGTCATGGGCAGACAACGCTCACCTGGCTAAAGCTTTGATTACACAACAGTTGGAAGATCAGCTTAATTTGCTGTTTCGCCAAAGCACGATTAGTAGATTGGAATTAGCGATTCACGAGCGATCGGCTCAGGGTAGCTTCGACCATACTTTTGTCAACCAAAAGTGGATGGAGCTTTACCAGGAAATTTGCGGCGATGCGGTGGAAGTTTTACCAGAACATCAGTACGACTGGGCAAGGGTAGGTCACATTTTCTTCAAGCCGTTCTATTGCTATCAATACACTGCCTCTAACATTGTCAGTCTGGCTTGCTATCAAAAGTATCGCGAAGTTGGCAAAGATTTTGTGCCTGGTTATTTAGAGATGTTGGCAGTGGGAGGCAGTATGAATCAGGTAGAAGCATTACGTCGTTATGTCGATGTTGATTTGGAAGATCCTGGTGCGATCGCTGGTGCCTTGAATTATGTAGAAAGCCTTCTAGATCGCTTGCAAGCAGCACTCTAAGCTTGATAATATACTTATCGTATTGATGCTCAACTTTTTCTTCAATACCATATTCTCATATTTCAATGTTAAATCGAGGGGGGACTGAAGCATGGTCAGTTTTATTCGGAAGAGGCTACAAATTTTCGTCTCGTCAACCTACACCGATCTTATTCAAGAGCGTCAGGCTGCTGTTGAGGTAATACTAACAGCAGGTCATATTCCTGCTGGAATGGAATTGTTCACGTCAGGTGACGAGTCTCAAATGGAAGTAATAAATCAGTGGATTGATGAATC
>JANMRU010000434.1:0-5859 GCA_031388585.1 Pseudanabaena sp. SOY_30_concoct_251
TTGATAATTGTCAAGCGCAAATCCTCAACTGTCAACGATCTTTACGATAAATTCCCTTACTCTCTGCCGACTCAGCTTCCCATTCGCTGTTCTGGGTAGCGTTTCTACCAGATGTAGGATGCGGGGCAACTTGTAACGAGCGAGATGATGGGATGTACAAAATGTCTGGATTTCGTCTAGTGTAATGGTTTGCTTGGCGATCGCCACGGCTGTCACTATCTGTCCCCATTCTGGAGCTTCGGTGCCAACAATGCAGACTTCTAAAATGGCAGGATGCTGAGAGAGAACTGTTTCTATTTCTGTGGGATAGATATTTTCCCCACCACTGATAATTAGATCGCTGCGACGATTAACTACATACAGAAATCCTTCGCTATCCACATATCCTAAATCACCTGTGTACAGCCAGCTATCATGTATAGCCTCGCTCTGTGAGTGATTAATATAACCCTTCATCACATTCGCGCCTTGCACCAAAATCTGCCCAACTTCTCCAACTGCAACTTCGGTAGGCTCTTCCTCGATCGCTACAATCCGAATGCGATCGCACAGTAACGGCTGTCCTGACGAGCCTGGTTTGCGCTCTAGATCTTGGGGTAATAGTGTCGTCACCTGCGAAGCCGCCTCTGTCAAGCCGTAGGTCGGCATAATTGGCAGCTTCAATTCCAAACACCGATTTAGCAGCGCCTGACTAGGTGCAGCCCCTCCTAGCAAAATACCGTGTAGATTTTGCCAATGCGTTAATGAGTCATGGAATTTTGCGTTCTCCAAAATGCGGATTAGCATAGTTGGCACCAGAGAAAGTATAGTTACTTGCTCCGAAGCGATCGCCTGAATCACGGCTTCCTCATCAAAGCGCTGCTGCAAAACCACCGTAGTACCGTAGATCAAACTGCGCCACATAATCGCGATTCCGCCAACGTGGTAGAGCGGCAAACATAGTAACCAGCGATCGCTCCGATCGACTCCTAAATTCATCGCTGAAGCTACAGCGCTATGCCAGTGATTGCCGTAGGTGAGTTGCACACCCTTGGGAACGCCTGTTGTACCTGAGGTGTAGATGATGGCTTGGACGGTTTCTAGCTCAATATCAGTTAATAGCAGGGAAGAAGTATTTGCAGTTACGCCTTCTAGTTCAGTTAGGTCGAGTATATCCAGCGATCGCCATGCTTGGAGTTGAGTGGCGATCGCGCTGGTGGTGTGATCGTAAACAATCAATTTTGCCTGACAATCTCGCAGTTGCCACTCGATTTCCTGGGCGCTGAGACGAATGTTGATCGGGGCTGCGATCGCGCCCAATTTACTCAGAGCATGAAGCAGGAAGATATAGCCAGGCTGGTTTAGCATCAGAACCGCCACACAACTACCAGCGCCAATCCCGATTTCGGCAATTTTAAACGCTATAAGACTAGAAATCGCCTCTAAGTCTTCAAAAGTCCACATTTTACCCTCAAATAGCAAGGCAGGATGATTCCCTGCGGGATGCGTACTGCCGCTTTTTTGTAAGGCTCGTTGCGATAACCAGGCAGGGATTGAGGACATAGCTAATAAAAAATACAATCAAAAAACACTACGCAGAGGTGGATGTAAAGCAGTAGAGTATTAGTAGCTCACTATGAGTTTCCTGGAAATATGGCAATCAGTAATCGCAAGCTCTCATGCTTACTACCCCACACTCTTTACAATCAGTTCAAAGCATGGAAAGCCAAGCAGGGGATTCCCAGCGATAACAAAGCCCTGATTGAGCTTTTAGAGCAGTTTCTAAGCTTTATTCCGCCAGAGTCTAATCTTAACCCAGAGTATGCCACTAAAGCCGAATTACAGGTTCTCATGGGAAAATAAATGCCCTGAGCGAGCAATTAGAGGCGATCGCTCAGGGCAAAGACAAATTCACAGATAACCTCAAAGATCGAGAATCCACAGACAGCTTTACCCACCCACCCCAAACCGAAGCGACCTCTGCTGCTAGTTCATCCGAAGTGCCCAACGATCCTGGCACTCGTAACGATTCAAATCGCGAAGATTTTGGCGCAGGCGCTGAGCGCGTTGCAGATGAGCAAGAACACGAAACTGTTGAAGCTAAGGAACCAGAAGCGATACCTGTCGATCCGATTCCAGAATCACCCTCGGCGATCGCGTGGCAAGTGTGGACTTATTTGGAAAGACACAGGAAAGATACTCTGAGATGTCTTGGCACATTCAACTCAGAATGGAAAGCACAAAGATTTATTGCAGAGGCAGAACGACAAAATCGAGATCGCTTGCGAGTGCACTATGAGATAATTCCACTTCTGGAGTTAGATGACGAAGACTCGGAAAATGCTAATGGTAAGGGCGATCGAGTAGATAATGTGGAATCTGATGCGATTGATGTAGAAGTAATGACAGATAGTCTTTAATCGAACTTACTCGCGAACTTAATCGCAAATAGCCAAGAACTCAAGTTCTTGGCTATTTGCGCTTTGCAGACTAAGAGATCGCCTGGGTCTAAATTTTAAGCTTCTGCCATCACTGGTAAGCTGATATTGCAACCACCTAAACCGCAATATCCATTCGGGTTTTTGGCTAGATATTGCTGGTGATAGCCTTCCGCATAGTAGAACTCAGGCGCATCCAAGATCTCAGTTGTAATCGTGCCAAATCCCTTGGCTTGCAGTGCTTCCTGGTAGCAATCGCGTGATGCCTCGGCGAGTTTTTTCTGGCTCTCAGAATACGCATAAATGCCAGATCGGTATTGCGTGCCAGCATCATTGCCCTGGCGCATACCCTGTGTAGGATTGTGGCTTTCCCAAAATACTTTCAGCAGTATTTCATAAGAGATAACGCTGGGATCAAACACAACATACACGACTTCATTGTGCCCAGTCATACCGCTACAAACTTCTTCGTAGGTGGGGTTTGGCGTGACACCAGCGGCATAGCCTACTGCTGTGATGAATACACCTGGCTGTTGCTGCCAAAACTTGCGTTCTGCGCCCCAAAAACAACCCATACCAAACATTGCCATTTGCATGCCCTCGGGGAAGGGAGGCTTTAGGGGGTTGCTGTTAACATAGTGAGTCTGGGGTACTGACATTGATGTAGTTCGTCCTGGTAATGCCTGCTCAGGGGTAGGTAATGTATTTTTTTTGCCCAATCCAAATAACGCCATGACTTTTGACTATAGTTTGTGAAATTACGCTTTACCCTGACTATTGTACTCTGGAACAATGTGGTGCTAGTTGATGGTACCAGCCAGTCTTAGTATCTAATTCACCTAACTTTTTTTGGCATCCACCCAATGCGATTCCGACCAAAGAAACAGTCATCAATAAAACGGAAACGTTCAATACCATTGGTGCATATCAAACTTCACGAAGGAAACTTTGAAATTGTGGGATTTGGTGCTTGGTATTCCTACTGGCGCGATCCCTATCATTTGTTTTTAACTGCGTCTTGGCCGTGGTTCTTAGTTCTTATTTCACTAGGGTATGTGGCAATTAATATGCTATTTGCCCTGGCTTATTTATTGGGAGGGGATTGTATTGCCAATGCTCAACCTGGATCTTTTCTAGATTCCTTTTTCTTTAGCGTGCAAACGCTTGCTTCCATTGGCTATGGAGCGATGTATCCCAAAACAGTCTACGCCCATACGATCGTCACGATCGAAGCCCTAACTGGCTTAATGGGCATTGCGGTAATGACTGGTCTATCGTTTGCGCGATTCTCGCGCCCGTCCGCACGCATATTATTTAGTCGCGTCGCAGTAATTACCCTGCATGATGGGGTGCCTACGTTGACATTCCGAACGGCTAACCAGCGTCGCAATCAAATCCTGGAAGCGCAGTTGCGGGTATATCTGATGCGAGATGAGATTACGGCTGAGGGGAATTTTATCCGTCGGATTCGCGATCTCAAATTGGTGCGACAACAGACACCCAGCTTTACTTTAACCTGGTTAGCTATGCATCCCATTGACGAACATAGCCCACTCTTTGGCATGACAACGGAGTCTCTCATGGAAACAAAAGCGACGCTTGTAGTTACCTTGAGTGGGATTGATGAAACCGTTGCTCAAGTAGTCCACGCTCGCCACACATACTATGCTCGCGACATCCTGTGTAATCATCGTTTTATAGATATAATTAACCACACTGCGGATGGCCATCGCAATATTGACTTTAACTACTTTCACGAAGTTGAACCAATAGGTGAGAGTTAGACTCTCTTGTTCTGACTGCACACTCGCACAAACCCAAATTACTCAGTCAAATACTGAATTTCATGCACTACCGCAGTATCACTAACATTAATATCTACGACTCCCTAGCTTTAGACAGATTCGCGACACAAATGTCGGCTAATCGATATCTAAAACTTACAGGTGATGGACAGGTGCAACTCATAGAGGATAGCTATACGGGGTATGTGCGATCGCAAGATTTCGCGTACTTAGAATCAGTAGATCCTGAAAGTTATAACCCTCCCAATGCTTTAACATCGGCACAGATTAGAGAATGCATTCCAGGTGCGATCGCCTATATTAAGAGGGCCATGCAGCAACCCAATCGATATCTCTGGGGTGGCACCATCCCCCCTGATTACGATTGCTCAGGATTGATGCAGGCAGCGTTTGTGTCTATGGGAATATGGATTCCCCGCGATGCCTATCAGCAAGAGGCTTTTGTGGAAGCGATCACACTTGAAGCGATCAAACCAGGCGATTTAGTTTTTTTTGGTGTGGATAAAGCCACACATGTTGGCATGTATCTCGGCGAGGGGCAATATATTCACAGCTCTGGGCAAGAGCATGGGAACGATGGTGTACGCATCAACTCCCTTGCCGGAGGGAATCGAGTGGCTGATTGGTACGCACAGCAGCTTCGCGGTGCAGGCAGGGTGAATAGATGTTTGCAACCATCCTTGGCGATCGGCTAGATAAATTTAGATCAATAATTTGGGTTGAACGAGGAAAAACATTAAACTATTTCCCACAGGATGCTCTGTTTCTGGAACAGCCAGACCGATCGCACCCGCCTTCTTTAAAACAAATACTCCTTTGACTTCTCCCCACAATAGAAACTCCGCCCAACTGCTGAGATTTGGTTCGTGACCAACTAACCCCAGGGAGGTTTTACCCGTTTTTTGCCATTTCAAAAACCACTCGAGCCAAATATCAAAACTACCTTCTGGCGATAGCTCATGCGATATTTCAATTGGGCAATCAAAACCTGAGTCGCCAAAGATATCCGCCGTTTGTTTTGCTCTGACCAGCGGACTGGTCTGGAGCAGGTCGAATTTTAATCCAAGTTCGCACAGCCTTTTCGCTACCTGACGGGTTTTCTTTAGTCCTTCATCAGTGAGCGCGCGATCGTCGTCATCAATATCGTCACTACGCTCTTGGGCAATGCCATGTCGAATGAAATACAAGCTAGTCATGGTTCACCGCAATAAACTTTCAAATAATCCTTTGCCCGCAGTACTACCCAAAATTGCATCGGCGGCGCGTTCGGGGTGGGGCATCATGCCCATGACATTGCCCTCACGATTGCAGATGCCAGCAATATTGTGCATGGAGCCATTGGGGTTAGCTGATTCTGTGACCTTGCCCTGGCGATCGCAATAACGCCACACGATTTGATTACTATCTTCTAAACTCTTGAGTGTATCGGCATCGGCGTAGTAGCAGCCCTCACCATGGGCGATCGGTAATGTCACCGTCTGATATTGGGTATAAGCACTCGTCCAAGCCAGATCGTTACGCTCTAACCGCAAGGGAACGCGATCGCAAATGAAATGCAGATCGCGATTGCGTACCAATGCACCCGGCAACAAACCCGCTTCGGTCAAGATCTGGAAGCCGTTGCAGATTCCCAACAC
>JANMRU010000424.1:0-8163 GCA_031388585.1 Pseudanabaena sp. SOY_30_concoct_251
GATGCAGGCAAGTTCGTTTGTAATGCCCTGTATCACTCCGTGCTCAGTCATTTACGCGATCGCAGTCCAGCCACAAATTGTATTTTTATTCACGTTCCCGTACTCACTTCCGCGAATACCCACGCCATCCTGTCGGACTTCATGGCAATTTTGCGAGCATTTTTGTAAAGATCGGTTAAAATGTGAAAAGAAAATGAGAACACTAACTTTAGAATACCCCCGTGACTTCTTCATCAAAGCCAGAAGATACAGCTGTGCCTAGCTCTAGAATCAAAGCCGAGCATCTTCAGATCGCTACCACAACATTTTTGACCGTATTTTTAGCTGAGCTTGGAGATAAGACGCAAATTACCACGTTAATGATTGCGGCCGAATCAAAATCCCCGCTGATTGTATTTCTGGGTGCCGCGATCGCTCTTGTTACCACTAGTTTTCTAGGCGTTGTCGCTGGCAAATGGCTAGGCAAGCATGTATCACCCAATACACTCAACACTGTGGCGGGTTTAAGCTTTTTACTATTAGCCATCAGTTTAGTTTGGGATGCGATCGCGTAACGGAGGCATGTGGATATCGCGGGTGGAGGGGTAAACCATTCGATAGATAACTTTTTCATGAAACGCGAAGGTCGTCTGTCGAATGCTTTACCCTTAGGGATTTGTCGATGCGGATGTGGACGGTGTGAGCGAGCGTAGCGGGTGGATGCCATAGGTGGAGGGGTAAACCATTCGATAGATAATTTTTTCATGAAATGCGAAGATCGTCTGTCGAATGCTTTACCCTTACCTGGTGATATTTGTAGGATTTTACCCTTAGGAAGGATAGTTTATGGATTGGCAGTTATTAGCATTGAGTTTTGGTACCATATTTATCTCAGAGCTAGGCGACAAAAGTCAGCTAGCTACACTTAGTCTCAGTGGCAGCTCAAATGCACCCCGCTACGTGTTTCTAGGCTCAGCATCAGCATTGCTGCTAGCTAGCCTAATCGGAGTGCTGCTAGGCGAACAAGTATCCCAGATCTTGCCAACCAGAATTATGAAAGCGATCGCCGCCTTCATATTCGCAATCATGGCCATCCGCTTACTATCCGCGAAACCCAAAAAATAAGTTTTCGCGCGCTTAGATTATGGATCGAGCCAGCGATCGTCAGATTTGATTAAGTTAATCAGCTCCTCTACGCCTTTATCTTCAGGTACACGCTTAATCTCTTCTCTACCGCGATAGAGAGAGATAAATCCAGCATTTTTACCCACATAACCATAATCAGCATCAGCCATTTCTCCAGGCCCATTCACAATGCAACCCATCACGGCAATATCCAAGCCTGTGAGATGTTTGGTAGCTTCCCTAACTTTATGCAAAACTTCCTCAAGATTGAATAATGTGCGCCCACAGGATGGGCAGGCAACATATTCAACCATGGTCTTGCGCAACCCCACTGCCTGCAAAATGCTATAGCAGACTGGAATTTCTTTCTCAGGTGCTTCCGTCAACGAAACACGGATGGTATCTCCAATGCCTTGTGCTAATAGAGTGGCAATACCCGCCGTAGACTTGATGCGCCCATATTCGCCATCACCCGCTTCAGTTACACCTAAATGCAGAGGATAATCCATCCCCAACTCATCCATCCGTTTTGCCATCAGCTTATAGGCCGAAATCATCACGGGGACACGAGATGCTTTCATCGAAACAACTAAATCACGAAAATCCAGGTCTTCACAGATGCGAATAAATTCTAACGCTGACTCCACCATTCCTTGTGGGGTATCACCATAGGTAAAAAGCATCCGTTCGGCAAGAGAACCGTGGTTAACACCAATCCGCATAGCCTTACCCTGATCGCGAAGAGAGACTACCAAAGGCTTCAGGGTTTCCTTAATTTTTTCGCCAATTTCAGCAAATTCAGCTTCAGTATATTCAGTTCGGTCGGACTTAGGTTTCTCAAATACGTATAGCCCTGGATTAATTCTGACTTTATCAACATGTTTTGCCACTTCCAAGGCAATTTTCATGCCGTTATGATGCACGTCAGCCACCAAAGGTACCTCTTGGTATGTGGCAATCAGTTTTTGGCGTATTTCAGCAAGGGCATGGGCATGGGCAAGGCTTGGCACAGTTACGCGTACAATTTCGCAACCAATTTCATGGAGACGGCGAATTCCTGCAACAGAGCCGTCAATGTCAAGTGTATCCTCATTAATCATGGACTGCACCACTATGGGGTGGCTGCCACCAATCGTAATGCTACCAACCTTGACAGGACGAGTTTTGCGGCGCACGATCGAACCCAACAGATCGAGGTCTGGTGAGTTTATCCCATTGCCAGTTGAGTCAGTTATATTTGCGGGCAGAGTCTGCATAGATTCCTTTACTTGTCACATTATAAAAGTCTAGCTCGAATCCCCCACATTAAACTAGGAGCCGACCATAAGAATGACCTTTCCCCCAAATAGCTGATGTCACAGGTAGCGGGTGAGGGTACAGCCACCATGAAGGGGTAGAACCCCTTCACCTCATATAATCCGATCTGTTTGCCTTTTAAATTGGCATGACGCATTAGACGATTTTCACGTTCACCTCGGCTGCGGTTACTTCTACTGGATTTTCGTCAACTTCCTCTTTTGTGAGTTTGAACACAAGAGTTCCGAGTGAGGGCAAGCAAATATCTATAGAGAAGGGCATGTTGTGATACCCCCAGTTTTCAGTATGCTTCCCGCCATAGTTACCCGCACCACTTCCACCATAAACCGTGGCATCGCTATTAAAGATTTCCGAAAAGAATCCTTTCTTTGGCACACCAATGCGGTAGTTACTATGCAAAACAGGCGTAAAGTTACAGATTACGACGACAGCATTACCCAATTTATCTTTGCGTAGGAACGATACAACCGAGTTTTGACTGTCGCTACAGTCAATCCATTGGAAGCCCTCGTAAGAGCAATCAACTTCATGTAAGGCTGGTTCCACCTTGATTAGGTTGTTTAGATCGGCAAATAATTTGTGTATTCCTTGGTGAGCACCATGCTGCAATAAATTCCAGTCTAAATCGCCCCAGACATTCCACTCATCGCGCACACCAAATTCCATACCCATAAATATGGTTTTTTTGCCTGGGTGCGTAAACATGTAACTGTAAAGACAACGGAGGTTGGCAAATTTATCCCAGTCCAAGCCAGGCATCTTGCCTGTCATTGGGCTCTTGCCGTGCACAACTTCATCATGAGAAAGCGCGAGCATAAAGTTTTCGCTAAACGCGTACATGATACTGAATGTGACGCTATTTTGATGGAATTGGCGGAACCAGGGGTCCATGTGGAAGTAATCCAACATGTCGTGCATCCATCCCATGTTCCATTTAAAGTTAAAACCTAGTCCACCAGAATAGGCCGGCCAGGTTACCATCGGCCAATCTGTCGATTCTTCGGCGATCGAGAGGACTCCAGGAAAGTGTTCAAATAGAATGCTGTGCAGGTGACGGAAAAATTCGATCGCTTCTAAACTTTCGCGCCCACCATACTCATTTGGCAGCCACTCACCAGGTTCACGGCAATAGTCACGATAGATCATTGATGCCACAGCATCAACGCGAATCCCATCAATGTGATACTTATCAAACCAAAAGAGGGCATTAGCGATCAGGTAATTACTCACCTCATTCCGCTTGTAGTTAAAAATTAACGTACCCCAGCCTTTGTGCTCGCCGATGCGCGGATCGGAACTTTCGTAAAGATGCGTGCCATCAAACATAGCGAGTCCATGGCCGTCTTTCGGGAAGTGTCCAGGTACCCAATCCACCAGCACGCCAATACCGTTTTGGTGACATTGGTCGATGAAATACATCAAGTCCTCAGGTTTGCCGTAACGAGACGTCGCGGCATAGTGTCCGATTACCTGGTAGCCCCATGAGCCATCAAAAGGATGCTCGGCAACAGGCAACATCTCAATATGGGTAAAGCCCAACTCTTTGACGTAGGGAATCAGCTTGTCAGCCAGCTCGCGGTAGGTGAGGAAGCGGGCACCTGGTTTCATATCTGCCGCATACACGATCGGGCTGCCATCCGCAGGTGGGATATTGGCATCACCATGCATCCACGAACCTAGATGTAGTTCGTATACTGATATGGGTTCTTTGAGATGATCGGTATTGCGACGCTTCTCCAGCCAAGCCGCATCTTGCCATTTGTGGATACTGAGGTCAGTGACGATTGAGGCAGTTTTGGGGCGAATTTCCTGCTGGAAGCCATAGGGGTCAGACTTTTCGTAGATATGTCCGACATCATTTTTGATTTCATATTTATATTTGGTTCCAACGTTAATGCCTGGTACAAATAATTCCCAAACGCCTGGATCGACTCTACGCATTTGGTGTTTGCGTCCATCCCACGCATTGAAGTCACCTATTACCGAAACATTACGAGCGTTAGGAGCCCAGACCGCAAAATATACTCCACTAACACCATCGCTCTCGGTAAAGTGGGCGCCCATTTTTTCATAGATCTGATAATGCGTGCCTTGTCCAAATAGGTGGCGGTCAAACTCGGTCATCAAAGGCGATTTAAAAAAGTAGGGATCGTAGATCACGCGATCGCTTCCACCTTCAGTGACTTTGAGTTTATAGCTGAACAGATGTGGTACTTCGATTACACACTCAAAGAAATGCGGATGATGCACAGAATGCATTGGATAGCTGCGGTGGTTATCTGGATCGATCACTACCACGGCCTCGGCATCAGGCAAGTATGCTCTCACTACCCATGCGGGTTTACCATTTTGCTCAATTTCATGCGGTCCAAGCACAGCAAAGGGATCTTGATGTTGATTCCAAACAATGCGATCGATCTGCTCTGCCGATATTGTGGGTGACATATTCATAAAATTGAGTAATTAGGAAAATATACTTACAGTATTTTTAATAATTTTAACTGCAACCATGACAACCTGAGGTAACAAGCCTGACTGTTTGGCGATCGCCGATTCGGGTAGCTCTTTCAGGGGCAATGGTCGCGCAGTCAATAATTAAATGCATACTTAGACACGTATAGATCATCCCTTGTAATGGTCAAATTTGCACCACAAATCGCGTAATGTAGTAGCGAGGTATCTGAAGACTACTGCTATGAAAATTCATGTATTTACCTAGTGTGATTTTGCCTGGCTACTTAGCTGGAGCATCTGACTATCTTGGCTTGGCTAAAACTCTAAGCGGCCAAAACATGTCTGCTGTAGTTGTGCCATTAAAGTGGTGGGAATGGCTACCAACGGTGGGGGGGCGATCGATGGCTCCAATTTTGGCAAAGCTAGATGCGACGGTGAAACAAGTTTTGCAAGACTACAGTGCCCCACAGGTAAATATTATTGCCCATTCCGCAGGTGGCTGGGTAGCACGGATTTATCTGGGCGCTCTACCTTATTACGATCGCGTTTGGCATGGTGAACCACTAGTATCCAGCTTGATTACGCTTGGGACACCCCACCGCAGTCTCGAACCATGGACTCGCCGTAACCTTAGCTTTGTCAACGATAATTATCCTGGAGCATTTCACTCCAGCATCAAGTATGTCTGCGTGGCTGGCAAGTCTGTTTATGGGGAGAAAAAACTGTCTAGATGGCTAGCATATAGTAGCTACGAGTTAACTTGCGGCATCGGGAATTCTTGGGGTGATGGCATTACCCCAATCGAAGCAGCACATCTAGACGGTGCGGAAAATTTAGCAATCGATGGGGTTAACCATTCTCCCAGATCTGGAACCTGGTATGGATCGGATGCAATTGCTGGGATCTGGTCTACACATATTAAGAAACAATAAGAACTTGGCGATTTGGGGAAACTAGGATATTATTACCACTGTGTGAGGAGCGAACCGAATGCAAGGAGCCGAACGGAACGAGGAAAGTTGTCGGCTCCTTCTTTCGTTTTGTATGTTTTGGAAAGTTTTTAGATATTCCGCAAGAGTTGAGAGATATACCGAGAGTGATACTCTGACTATGCGCCAAAAATTAAATTTAATCCCTTCACCGATCGAACTAATTTCCATATTAGAATCCCTATAGCCCAGGAAATTGCGATCGCAATCAATGGATAAGCAAACCCACCTAATATTTCTAGAGGTGAGAGTAGCCGCAACACCCAGACGTGGGTTAAGAAAACGCAGAAACTGGAATTACTAAGGGTTTTGATCGTTCTCATTACTAGGCTTTTTTGCGCCGGTTCAGCGCTTTTTTCAAGATCTGCTGTCCCATATTGCCAAGACATCGCCCACAACAAAAACGTAATTGTTAGCAGTACTACCGTAGGCCGCCCATAATGACCTACAGCATCTGCCGAACGAATTTTGAGCACTGCGTAGTAAAACTCTGATAGCTCTAAAGTAGCGGCGATCGTCCATATTCCACCCCAAATCTTTGAGGGTATGCGTTGAACATACTCTTTAAACTCGATTGGGGCTTTAGCGAGCCAAATCCCTAGCAAAAAGTAATTAAGCCAAAAAATCCAGTGATTTGAGTCTGGGATATATGCGGCAATTGGTTCAAACCAACCAAATAGGGAAATCGTCCAGCGCAATCCAAAAATACTAGTTGTGAAAGCTACCAGCAATCCTAGATTGTTTTTAGAGAAGGGTAAACGACGCAGTAGGGGATATCCAATGTAACATTGGATAATAATTACCAAGAAATAGAGATGGTAATCTGCGGATCCGTCTTGACTCACCTGCCATAAATAATTCAGCTTTTCTAGCCAATCTGCTGATTGAAACAATGACTGGGAAGAAATATTAAGCAGCGAAAAGAAAATATAGGGGGGGAATATTTTAATTGAGCGCCGTTGCCAAAATCTGACAAAGCTAAAGGGACGAGATGTTTCGGACTTAGCTAAGCCAAAACCTGACAAAATTACAAATAATGGAACGGTAAAACGTCCCACTTGGTTAATTGCAGTATCTAGGAAGATTTCCCAGTTTATGTTCTGAAGCGAAGTATTCCCATTAACTCCAAAACACCAACGACTTGTAGCATGAATCGCAATTACTAGGGTAATTGCGATCGCTCTTAATAGATTAGATAGTTGCCAATTCATGAGATGAACCGACAGTCAGCCAAAATTGGCAGCCACATATTACTCACACCTCAAACATGCTACAGAATGTCCTGAAAGCTAAGCAATTAATTATGCCTACTAAGATGGCATCTACATCCCCATCCTTAGAGAGATATAGTCGCGATTCCTCCCAGGATGCCTACCGCCGCTCAACAACCTGCCCAACTGATCCATCTATGGCTCATGCCGTAGGCTTTGACTTTTATTGCGAACGCCTCGGTCATGATAGTCCCACTGAGGTCGGCACCAGTAATGTCAGTACCAATGAGATTGGCATCTGTGAGGTTGGCATCTGTGAGGTTGGCACCGCTGAGATCGGCATCAACTAAGTTAGCACCGCTAAGATTTGCCCCAGTCAGGTTAGCACAGCGCAAATCACCTCGACTCAGGTCAGCACCACTGAGATCTGCCTTGATTAGTTCAGCTCCAATCAAATTAATGTCAACCAGGTTAGCACCGACCAGATTGACATCATTCAGGCAAGCATTCGTCATGTTTGCTTCTTGCAAGCAAGCACCGCTCATATCCGAACCACTCAACTCGGAGCCACTCAGGTCAGACTGACGTAGATTAATGCGGCTCAGGTTAGTACCTTGCAAACAGGCATCGTGCAGTCTGGTTCTAGGAAAGTCCGACTGGTGCGCTGCCACGCGACTTAATAGTTCAAAAGCGTTCATAATCTTTTTCTCCTAATGTCTTTAGTCAAGCTGCATAGATTGCAAAGCTCAACCCAGGTTAATACCCCTCAAAACACCATCAAGAGATGTGAAACAAAAACTGTTTCCAGAATTCATACCATTTCTGGAAACCGTGAGTAAGTGATATACGAGTATTTTACAGTTTCATTTATTCTTAATTATAGTACATCTAGAAACCGAGTAATTCCGATTGTAGAGGCTACACGGTCGGTAACTCTATACCAGATCCGTCTCACCGCGCCGAGCTCGAATATAATTAAAGAATTACACCAATAAGCACTCTCCACATATTTTAGAGCGCTAGAAGGAGCCAGGAAGTTTTTATGACCAATTCAACTCAATCCCCAGAAGATCGCGTCATTCCTACAG
>JANMRU010000439.1:0-3867 GCA_031388585.1 Pseudanabaena sp. SOY_30_concoct_251
GGAAACTCGCTGTGCTTTAACCACGGGATGCCCTCCCGCCGCAGACAACAGGGAAACCTCGAAAGGATTTGTTTATCTGTTGTAATTCTACGAGAATATTTCACTATTGGCAATTCATCGCCATCCCCTCTTCATGTTTTGAGCGTTGGTCAAATTTGTTCCGAGGGGATGGACTCTTCATTGCCGCGCTTTCATCCCGTCACTCATCCTTGTAAACGGATGGAGTGCGGGGATTTCGCTTGTGAGCTAAAATTTAAAAAATATCTTTAAGATTCATCTCAGATTGCTTACTTATTCATCAAAATCAGACAAAATAAATAAATATAAAGTGTTGAAAAATACTTTATGCTCCAACAGAAGTTTTACTGTTTGATCTGTTATGAGGCATTGTTGCTTAGACACCGCTTCACCAAGCATGTTTGATGCAATGAAGTATCTTTCGCAGTCCTAAGGAGAACGATGTCAGGGCTCGAGGAGCATTTAAGAAAAACTAAATAAAACCAACTATATAAAATCTCGATTGCGATTTTTCGGTTGAGCGTTATTGGTGCAAGGTTTTTGTCGTTTCCCTTGCTTTGTAGCTTGTACACGGATGTGAAGGCACCTACCAGAACAGTGTGTGAAGCTAACAGCACTACGCTCAGCCGAGATTTTTTGCCTACTTTGCTAGACGCTATATTGTAGATTATTCAAAGTACAGCAAGACTTAAATCAGATGCCTATCATCATCGGTCGCGTTTTTGCCACAGAAAACACCCCCAGTACGCCTGACACCTTTAACTTTTGGACAGAGCTAAATTCACCCGTGGGGATTGGTACGATCGTAAAGGTTACGGTACCGCAGCCCTCCAAGCGCAATTTTGGTAATGCTAGTGCCACGCAATGGGATATTTATGGCATTGTGGTCGAGGCGCATGGTTATACAGATTTAGTCTCGGCGCTTTATGACTATATTGGGGCCGATCGCAGCCCTGAGCTAGCAGATATCGCCCCCACCCAAAGACCAGAGATTCGTGCCTTTAAAGTGGCGGTATTGCGGATGGAGCCAGAGGAACCCATGCAGCCAGTTCCGATCGGGCCCGTTTACCTGGCAGATGACGAGGATGTCTTGATGTCTCTGCGCATGGATGAGTATGTGCATAAGGGTAGAGGGATACCCGTGGGCGCCTATGTGAAAGGAGGTGTAAATTCTCCCGTATATCTTGATGCCGACTTTCTGTTAGGGCCAGAGGCGGCACATCTAAATATTACTGGCGTATCTGGACTGGCGACCAAAACCTCCCTGGTTGAGTTTCTATTACAAAGTATCTTTGCTCATTACTATCCTAGCGATCGCGATCGCAGTGTAGCGGCAGTATTCTTTAATGTTAAAGGCCCAGATCTACTCTACCTAGATTTAGAACCATCAGAGTCGGGGCAATTGACTCCAGAAGAACTAGCGATTTATGAGAAATTAGGAATCCCTGCCACGGCCTTTGAGAATGTCCAGTATTATGCTCCCTACAAGCCCGATGGCTATAATCTCAATACACTGCGCACTCATCCAGATTTACTGCATAATGTCTCACCATTACAGTGGGGCATGAAAGAAATTTTTGAGTATGCTGAGGTTTTGCTCAATCGTGATGATGTCGATGCCAAAGCTGATGCGGTATTAGCTTTAATTAACGAGAAATTAATTCGCACTAACGATCCCGATTACAATCTGGGCGTAAAAGTAACAAATTTCAATCGTCTTAATGAGTGGTTTGAGCGGTTGATTGATGAAATGCAAGATGAGAATAAAAAGGAATGGAAGAGTCACCATATTGCGACTCTATATAAAGTTCGCAACCGTTTGATGAACATTACCACGCGCTGCCGTGGTTTAGTCGGTAATGGTGATGTTGTAAGCGACCTGCCGTGGGGAGAGTTCCATAAAAATCACATCTATGTGGTCGATGTCGCCAATCTCGATCCCACTGCACAGGATCTTGTGTTTACACGCATTGTGAGTAAAATTCGCGAATCTCTGGAGCAGGATAGCCTGGGAGTGGAGCGGGTAGTAATTTTCGTTGATGAGTTAAATAAATATGCAGCTTCAGATGGAGGTGATTCTTACCTCAAACGCACTTTGTTAGACATCTCTGAACGGGGCAGATATTTGGGTGAAGTGCTATTTTCTGCGCAACAGTTTAAATCGCAGGTGCACAAGCGCATTGTTGGCAACTGTGGTACAGGATTGTACGGACGTATGGATATGGATGAGTTGGCCACTCCTGGCTATGGCAATCTCTCCAGTGCCGTAAAAACGAAGTTAGCAACTTTACCCAAGGGTGAACTAATGGTGAGACATCCACACTTCACCCAGCCTGTATTTGTGAAGTTCCCGCGACCTTCCGTAATGCGCGGACAAGACGGCAGACAACTCTATCCACCACAAATAGAGATGGAATTTGAAGAAGCTATGGTTTACAGATTACGGCGATTAGATCGCAGTTTAGTGCCTGCCAAAATTAAAGATGCGATCGCCGATTGCGATCGCGAAATTGTCCTACAGGTCGTGAATAAAATTGAGCAGCAAAGACCAGAAGATATCCTGAGTTTTTACAGGGCTAACCTCAGAGCTACACCCACGCGCAGTAATGGGAGTAAGGTGAAAGTAGCTCCAGTTTATATGCCCGATGATGAATCGGATGACCCATTCAGCGATTGAAACTTAGAAACCAAGCGCCATATTGCCATTATGCGAAGAGCATTTTTTTGCTATATTTTAGGTAGGACATTAACAAACAAGCATATGGTTTCTGCAATTAGACAACATGGTGTAGTAGGTAAAGAAGGTAAATTTGAAGTGTGCGCCGACTTACCAGAAGGGACGAAAGTGGAAATTATTATTCTCGTTGAAGAAGAAGATGCGACAGATTATCTACTTTCTACTGAATCAAATCGACAGTACTTAATAGAAGCATTAAGCCAGATCGACAATCGCCAAAGCTACATCTACGTCGATCTCGAAAATCTATGAGAAAAACGGCTTTCTTGCCAAGAGCATTTTCAGAGTTTAGTGATTGGGCAACTGAAGACAAAAAGATTTATGCAAAAATTGTCACTCTTATCAAAGATATAGATCGCAACCCATTTGCTGGTTTAGGTAAGCCAGAACCGCTTAAGTATCAATTTGCAGGGCTATGGTCACGACGAATCACAGATGAACATCGCTTAGTTTACAAAGTAACAGAAGATGAAGTTCTCATCATTTCTTGTAGATTTCATTACTAAGTCCTAAATGAGTAGATCTCAAAAATTAGTCAGAAATCAACGTTTTTGTACTACTACCCACTGGGTTATCCTTGAGTTAGGAGCTTGATTAAACATATGAGTTTTACAGCAACAACATACCCTTACATTTCAGTCAATCCCGAGATCGCTGGAGGCGTGCCAATTATTTCGGGTACGCGGATTAGCGTGCGCAGCATTGCTGGTTATTATCAAATGGGTATGAGTGTAGATGAAATCCTGAGTGCGCTTTCTCATCTGCGTCCTTCGCAGGTTCATTCAGCACTTGCGTATTACTTCGACCATCAAGAGGAAATTGAAAAAGATTTGGCAGAAGCCTCAGATCTAGAGTATTGGAAAGACAAAGCTAGAGTTCATCCTAAAGCAGCAAGATTGTGATGACGAAAGTCAAGCTGCTCTTGGACGAAGATGTGCATTTCAAGTTTGGCTCAAATCCTGCGAAACTAGAGAGGCAAGATTATCGGACTAATTGCGCATGTTAGACACCAACGTACCAATTCCTCTCTGGTTCCAGGTAGGTGCAGTCGCTTTATGGCTTGGCCTGGTATTTTTAACCTCAGAGATTATGCGTCGCTTGGGTCGAGATCC
>JANMRU010000466.1:0-5420 GCA_031388585.1 Pseudanabaena sp. SOY_30_concoct_251
GTTGTGCACCCGATCTGGTAAAAGATGGGCAAAATGGACGGACTTTTCCTGTAGGGGATATTATGGCTATGGCAGAGGCAATTCGGTGGTCAATTTCTCATTGCGATTCAGCTGGAGCATTCAGCCTCCAGCTGATTCAAAATTGGAGCTATAAGGAAAATATAGAGGGACTCAAACAAGCCATAAATTATTTACAGGTTAAAGCTTAAATGAAAAAAGTCTTGATTGTCGGACAAACTCTGGAATTAGGTCGTACCGAGGAAGTATACGGGCGCGGGTTTTCTGCCTTTGGCTGTGAAGTGCAACATTTCAACTGGAAAGAGTCCATGCCCAGCTTATTTTCTGGTTCAATACTAGATAAAGTTGCCAGGCGGATTGTATGGCGGATAATTTGCTCCAAGTCGGGAACTGCGATGCAGCCGCTGGCAAAATTAGCGAATCAGAAATTGGTGGAGACGGCAAATCAATTTCAGCCCGATCTGACTTTGGTAACTTCACCACTTTTGCTTCACCCCGAGAGCATTCTAGCTATTAAGCAACATGGCCCAGTCTTTGTGTTTTTTACGGATAATCCCATAGATACCCATCATACCCACACTAATTCTTGGGTACAACGCGGATTTCCCTTGTGGGATACAGCTTTGATCTGGAGTCAAGAACTAGGCGATCGCCTATTGGACAATGGCGTTAAAAAAGCTTCCTTTCATCCCTTTTGTGGCGATCTTGAATATCACTTTCCCAAACGTCAGACTAACCCAATTTTTGACGTGGCATTTATCGGTAACTGGGATGCTAGTCGCAAGCGTGAGCAGTATCTAAAGGCGATCTCCGATTATCGTTTAGGACTTTGGGGTTCTAAATATTGGAATACTCATTGTAAAGAACCTGCTTTAAAAGGGTTATGTCAGGGAGAGTGCAGTTATCAAGAAATCCCAGAAATACTAGGTTCTGCTAAAATGGGGTTAAATATTCTGCGTCCACAAAATGAGCAGGGGCACAATATTAGAACGTATGAGATTCCTGCTACAGGAACGCTGATGCTCAGCGAACGGAATAATGGGTTACTGAGTTTGTTTACCGAAGATAAGGAAGCAGTTTATTTTTCTAGTCCTGACGAGTTGAAACAAAAAGTTGAGTACCTTTTACAGAATCCTGCTTTAATCGAATCTATTGCTGAGGCAGGGTATAAAAAAGCGCTGAAAAACACAATTGCTGATAGAATTAGAGAAATTTCCGAGCTTTATCAAGAGCTGAGATTTGACCAATGCAATGACTCTAAAATTAAGCAATGTCATGAGATTTAAGATATTCATGAAAGTCATAGACTCAGTTATTTAGCCGATTTAAGCCTTAGAAAATTGACATGGATTAATTTTTGTAGTTACAAAATCAAATTCTGATGTTACGTGTAATGATTTAAAAAAGAACTTTGTGGTGAGTTTGAGGTCTGCGCCCTCAATTGGGGCTATGTCCCAAACCCCCTTCAAATATAAGATCTGCTTTTAGTTCTACGTAAGGTGAGTTAAGTAAACACAGATCGGTAAAAGTAGCAACGTAGTGGAACTAAGTTATGGATATTTTCCTTCATACTTCACCATTGGCGAAGTACACTAGAAACACTGACTCTCGTTATCTCTTTAGTTTTTTTGAGGGTAATCATTACTTTCCAGATATTCACTTTGACACCGAGCCTAGCTTGTTAACTGGAGGCTTAGATCTATGTCAATTATTAGGTTCACGGATACTTTCAAAATTCGGAGTCTCTGTACACTCACATCGATCTCTATACCGCTATTCAAGTCTGAGCTATCTCTCAAGCTCTGCTTTTAGACATCATCAATACGAGGCAATTCTTTCTCATGGCTATTTTCCTGTTAGCAACAGTGATAATTTGCCTCCTATAATTTGGGAGACTGGTATGCTGGGATTAGAATTCTTAAACTACTTTCATCCTCAAGCTGCAACAGCAGAGAGGGCATGGAAAATAGAAAGAGAGGTCAAGCAACAAATAGGACAACGAGCTGCTTTGATTGGTATTAGCTACCCAGCGGCAGCTGATAGATTTCGAGACTTACTGCCAAGTCTAGCTGAGAAGGTTAGAGTACTACCTCACTTTCTACCTCATCTGAAGCTTAGCGATTGGGACAGGGTTGTTAGTAAGTATACACACAGAAATAAAGTAAAACTTACTTTTATTGGGAATCAGGCGAAACGTAAAGGTCTAGAAGATTTATATACCGCCCTGCAGCAGCTATCCTCTGATTTGCAAGATATCTTAGAAATAACTGTTGTGAGCTCATTTCTAGATGGCTTTATCCCAATCCCTCCTCATTTGTCAATCACTTATAGTCGCGATCTAAAACCATCAGAAATTAATTCCATTTTGGAAAATACTCATATTTATTGCATGCCATCAAGGTCTGAATCTTACGGTTTGGTATATGTTGAGGCAATGGCTACCGGTTGTACGGTGATTGCTCCCCAACGCGAAGCCCAGGATTACCTTCTTGATGGAGGAAAGGCTGGCCTTTTAGTGGAGCCAAATAATATTGAGGCTCTTGTATCAGCTCTAACGATTGCTATTACTGAACCAGAAAACTGTCTGCAGCTTGCCAAGAACGCATGGGAACGAGTACAAACTCACTTAGGGCCAGAACCTGCAGCAGCAGCTTACCGAAGTGCTTTTCAGGAACTGGCATCATGAATAGTAACAGTGACATCTTGGCTAGTGGAAAGAATAAGATACTGTCACAGCCCTGATGAAGAGCGATCTCAAATTGCTCAGTCTTGGAAGAATATGTTACTCATCGAGTTGCTATAGTCATCGTGAACGTTTGAAAGTTGTCTTAGCGCCAGTGAATAAGCTATAGAAACCAAATATTTTAGAACATTCAATGAGAAAAATCACTTTACCTGGCAACAATATTTCTACTTCTGCTGTCGGTTTCGGTTGTTCGGGTTTGATGGGATCTGGCTCTAAAGCTGAAAGATTAGCATTATTGGGTACGGCATTTGAAGAAGGAGTCTGTCACTTCGATGTAGCTCCCTATTATGGCTATGGTGAAGCAGAAGCAATGTTGGGAGAATTCGTTCAATCTCGCAGAGATCGGCTTACTATTACCACTAAGTTTGGTATTCAGCCACCCAAGAGCAATACTGGATTGCGGACTATTACCTCGATCGCTCGTAAAGTTGCTAAACTCAATCCTTTTTTACGAAAAGTGCTATCAAAACAGGGAAGCAAGTTGATTCAAACTCAGGTTTTTGGTGTTAGCGAGGCTCAAAGTAGCTTGGAAAATAGCCTACGCTCTCTTAAGACTGATTATATCGATATCTTTTTGCTTCACGACTGTAAGTTAGCAGATATTGAATCAGAAGCTTTACTATTGTTCTTGCAAAATGCAGTCAAAGATGGCAAAATTCGTTTTTTTGGGGTGGGTACCAATATCAATGAAGTCAACGAGATTACTAATTTTCAACCACAATTTGCCAAGATAGTTCAATTTGAACATAATGTTATAGAACAAAATCTAAACAAACTAATAGAACAGGGAAAACACAGTATAATTACTCATCGCGCTATTGGAGCGCGGTTTCAAGAACTTCAAAACTTGTTGGAGGACAACCAGCAACTTACCAAGGAATGGTCACAGCATTTGGATATAGATTTGAGATCTTCAGCTACACTCGCTCAACTCATGCTGAATTACGCCACTTATACCAATACCCAAGGTGTTGTACTGTTCTCATCTCAAAAGCCAGAGCGCGTCCGAGCTAATATACGCAGTGTTAGCGATTCGATCTATTCAAATATTCAGATCGAAGAGTTTGCCCGATTAGTCAACGAGACTCTATTATGATTCATGACTTTAATCATATAGAAGAGGGAAGCTTATTTCATACCGATATCTGTATTATTGGAGCAGGAGCATTGGGAATTTCTATTGCACTAGAATTCGCCAATACTGATGTTAGGGTTCTGCTCTTAGAAAGTGGAGGACTGAAGTCAGAAAATGATACTCAGGGACTTTATGATAGTGAAATTGTTGGAGTATCCCACAATGGTACTCATAGTGGGCGAACTCGCATTTTCGGCGGCACTACTACCCTTTGGGGTGGACAAGCTTTACGCCTAGCTCCGATCGATTTTATGACTCGTCCCTGGGTGGAACACAGTGGTTGGGATATTTCTTTTGCTGAAATCGAGCCTTATTACCTTCGCGCTGAAGCAATTCTAAATCTCGATGTCCTCAGCTATGAATTAGCACCTTGGCAAGTGTTTGGCCTCACTCCTCCCGCATACGATCGCAGCATATTTCTACCATATTTTTCTAAATGGAGTCCTAAGCCAAATTTTGCCTTAGCTTATGGAGATACTATTCGAAGATCTTCTAACATCACAACTTTGCTTCACGCCAATGTAGTCCAAATCGTAAGCGATAAGGATGAATCCACTGTCGAGTATGTAGAAATTAAATCCCTTACTGGAAAGTCTACCAGAGTGCATGCCAAACATTACATTGTTTGTGCCGGAGGCATTGAAACTGCCAGACTGATGTTGGCTTCAAATCATATCAACCCCAAAGGGATTGGTAATCAATATGACCTAGTTGGTAGATTTTTTCAAGATCATGTTTCAGTACAATGTGGCGAAATTCTACCAAACAAACGCGCAGATTTTCAAAATATCTACGACCAGTTTTATATTAATCGGGTTAAGTATTTTTATAAAATAACTGCTTCGGAAACCTTTCAAACTCAGAAAGAAATCCTCAATATTGCTGCACATGTTTACTTTGAATTCCCCCAAGATTATGGGATTGTGGTTGCCAAGAAAATGTTTCGTGACATCAAAAATCGCACGATCGATCCTCTTTGGTATAAAGAAATAGGCTATGTGTTAAAAGACAGTGATGATGTAATAAGAGCATTTCAACGATATTTTTGGGCTAAGCGATCGTTTTCACCTAAGCGCGGCGCAGTGAAATTGGAAGCCCATGTGGAACAAGCCCCTAATTGGCACAGCCGAATTCATTTAAGCCAAAAAGTCGATGCTTTAGGAATGCCCAAAGCTCAAATTGATTGGCGCATATCTGAGCAAACTCGCAAAACAGTCACTGTTTTCGCTCAAGCACTTGCTAAAGAATTTAGTCGATTAGAACTGGGCCATCTACAGCTAACTCCATTTTTGCAAGCTGATGCCCCATCCGAAGTTATTGAATCTTGGGAAACCAAATGTTCCGATCTCAATCATCATATGGGAACGACGCGCATAAGTTACAGTCCTAAATATGGTGTAGTTGATTTGCAGTGTAAAGTACACAATATCAATAATCTTTATATTGCTGGAAGTTCTGTATTCCCTACTAGTGGCTATTCTAATCCCACTTTGACTGCATTAGCATTAGGATTGCGTTTAT
>JANMRU010000477.1:0-15331 GCA_031388585.1 Pseudanabaena sp. SOY_30_concoct_251
CAGTGCCAGTGCAGATTTGCCGAACACAGCTTCAATCGCTTTGATGGAAAGGCTGGGCATGACATTTGAGAAGCAGATGACACATGAAGGGAAAGAGATTATTTTCTATAAAATTCCCAAAATAGCTCTATAGACATCAACTCAGCTCGATCGCGCCCAGCACCTTCAGCGTCGTTTTTTGCGATTCAGTGAATCCAGTGGCACCAAAAATGTTCATTCCTTCATAAGGTCTAGGCGTCCTGAGAGTAGTTAAACACTCGCCTGTGTTGACATCCCACAGTTTAATTGTGCCATCTCCACTCCCTGTAGCAAGACGCTCTCCATTAGGACTAAAGACAACTGAGTGCACCCAATTGGTATGCCCTTGCAGAGTTTGAAGTAGTTCTCCCGTATTTATATCCCATAATCTCACTGTCTGATCGGCACTGCCACTGGCAACCAGTTTACCCTCTTGATTGAGCGCGATCGCTAAGACTCGATCTGTGTGTCCGGGAAATGTTCTCACTACTTGCCACGAACTCAAGTCCCATAGTCTGATCAGGCAATCTGCTCCTCCTGTCACAATCGCCGTCCGATCGACACTAAACTTGACAGTTAGAACAGAGTTGGGATGCACTAAGGTTTGGATAACTTGCCCACTCTGAACATCCCATAACTTGACGGTGAGATCGTCACCACTACTAGCAATTACCTGCCCATCAGGGCTAAATGTCACCGCCCACACTAAATTCGTATGCCCCTGCCATCTCTGAAAAACTCCTTTGTTATCAATGTCCCAAAGCCATACACCATGATCCATACTTCCAGTGGCGAGTTTGGTTCCATCTGGACTAAAGGCGATCGACAATGCCCAGTGGGTAGGTGACTCGAATGTTCGCCACAAAGAGCCTGTGTTTACTATCCACAGTTTAGTGGTATGGTCGTCGCTACCACTGGCAAGGAGCCTACCATCGGGACTAAAAGCGATCGCCCAAACCGAATGAGTATGCCCTGACAATCTTTTCAAATGTTGCCAGGTGTTGGAATTCCAAAGACTGGCTGTGAAATCAGCACTACCGTTGGCAAGTATCTCTCCATCTGGACTCCAGGCTACGCTAAGGACAGAATTGCTATATCCTTGCAAAGTGTTGAGCAATTTCCCAGTGCGCGCATCCCAGAACTTCACGGTTTGGTCTTCGCTGCCGCTGGCGACGATCGTGCCATCAGCATTAAATGCCACCGCCATTACCCAGTAGAGGTGACCAGGCAAGCTTCTCAAAAGTTTACTGCTAGGAACATCCCAAATCTTGACGGTGCGATCGTCGCTTCCACTAACAAGGGTTTGACCGTCAGGACTAAATTGCAAGCAACATATCCAATGGGTGTGTCCTTCTAAGATTTTCAGAAGTTCTCCTGTGGAGGCGTTCCACAACTTGATATTAAGATCGCCACCACCGCTAGCAATAGTGACCCCATCAGGATTCCAATCCACCGACAAAACTATGCCATCGTGTCCTGGCAGGGTTTTTAGGAGTTTGCCTGTGCCAACATCCCAGATTTTGATCGTGTGATCGAAACTACCACTGGCAATCTTGGTTCCATCAGGATTGAAGACAACAGACTTGACAACATTTGTATGTCCCTGCCAGGTTCGTAGCAGTTGACCAGTCTGGATATCCCACAGCCTGATGGTGCGATCGAGACCACCACTAGCGATCGTGGAGCCATCGGGACTAAACGTGACAGTACGAATGGCGATGTCTCCTGGGAACGTTTGAAGCAATTGCCCTGTGAGGACATCCCAGATTTTGATCGTGCCATCTAAACTACTGCTAGCTAAGATTGTTCCATCTGGGGCAAAGGCAACCGATCGCACCCATTGAGTATGTCCGATCGCACTCCAGAGGGGTTGACCGTCGGCGACACGCCACAGCAATACCTGACCGAGCGAGTCTCCCGCGACGATCAACTTACCATCTGGACTGAAAGCGATCGAGAGAATTCCTCCAAAGGTTTGTTTGAAAATACATTTTGAGAAATCGGCCTGGGTAAAGTTGACTTGATGTAAGTCCGTATCCACTAAATAGGCTTGCCAGATACTCAAATGCGAGAAATCGTAGCCACTCAGATCGATCTGGAGTTGGCGCAATAGGTTGATAATGTTCCCGCCCGCATATCCAACTGAGTGGGGAAACTCCGATCGCTGCTTGAATATAATGCTTTTGAGTTGATATTCGACTTCTTTCTTCGATCCCCACTTACCAATCAATCGTTGAGCCAATGGCTCTAAAATGACGCGGATTTGACTCCCTCGGATGTAATCCTTCTCTTGAGCCTCGATCAAAGCATGACTTATAAATAGATTCAACTGCTGTGTTTCCAGTTCCTCGCAAATACGCCAAAGCAGTTGCTCGGTGACGTATTCCATCACCACTGGTTGCAAGGTAAATAACCCAGCACTTTTCTCAATTAGCGATCGCCGTACCAATGAAAGCAATGTCTCTAGCAACATATGCTGTGATGGACTGGAGACGAAATCTTCACGGAGTTCTGCCAATAAAACCCACTCGCGCGCGATCGCCAGCCAATACATTACCTGCTTTTCCAAGTCTGATAGGCGGCGAAATTGTTCGTCGAGCAGTAAATTAATATCGCCGAAGGCGATGGAGCCTTGCGCCAAAAACTCGGAAATGCTGCCATCAAATAAATCTCGTACTGTATTTGAAACAATTTTGAGAGCTAAGGGATTGCCAGCATAGCTTTCTCGCAAGTAATCCCAATCAGGTTCTGTTTGAGTGAAACAGCCATCAACCTTGAAAATCTCTTGCAATTCAACCGCACTCAACCCTCCTAGATTTATTGTGCGCACGGGTAGGGTTTTGCCTTCTAATGGAGTCAGTATTTTGGGTTTCTCCCGACTTGTCAGTAAGAGACAGCTGGAGTGAAGTTCGCTACCTAATTTCCCCAGAAGCTCCTCATACTCCTCAAAACCTTCTCTGTACTGACTTGTCAAAGATTTTTGTGATGAGACCGATTCATTACATCCCCTTAAAACTGCATCGAAGTTGTCGAATATCAATAGACAACGTCTGGAACGGAGATATTCGATTAGTTGAGCCATTAGATCCCCGATCGACATCGGAAGTGATGGCTCCTGCTGGTTAGAAAGACATTGGATTGAGGTAGTCAATACCTCAGCGATCGAGGGAGCATTGCGTAAGGATTGCCAAATTACGAATTCAAATTCACCCTGCATTTGTTCGACAAATTTTGCAGTCAGTGTAGTTTTACCCATTCCCCCCATCCCCAGCAAGGCCACTAGGCGGCAACGATCCCCAACAACCCACTGCTGTAGCTGCATGAGTTCTATGCTGCGACCGTAAAACGTTGAGACGTCAATAATTTCTCCCCAATACTGGTTGCTAGCTTTAACTAATCCTATCGATGGGGGAGCAGTCCCATCGATCTCAGTAACAGCGATAGCGATACTAGAAGGGGGATTTCCAGCCTTCGCTTGTGATGTTTCGGTATCTATTGCCACTGAGCTGAATTCAGAGGAGCCAAGTGGCGGTGTAATGCCTTGGCTCGGGCGAACATACCGCAACATTACTGTCTTCAAGTTTTTTTTAGTGACTTGCTCGCCTAATTCTTGAGTAAGTTGTCGCCACAATTCGTAACCTACATCGCGAATATAGCTGTCATCATAACCGAGCTGCTGGGCAATTTCTGGATATGTCCAGTCCTGCCAGGAATAGCGAAAGACCTGCTCCTGGATATCTTTAAGCTTTGGTCCTTGTAAAAGCATATCGAGGAAGGTTAATGCTTCTTCTGCAGTCATAATCCCCTAGCACTCATTGATACTACATTGTAAGCAATCTTGTAGCCTGCGCTAGCTTGGCCCCCATAATTTTGTCATTGCTGTAGGGCATTGTGGCTGGACATGAGCGCGCAGTTTAACAACGCTTGAAAGAATTGGACTAAGTACTCAGCGATCGCGTGATATCGAAACTGCAACAGAAAAAGTTGATATCCGATCTTTTCCGACTATCTATACCCGATCTTTCCTTAACTTTTCCGACAGACAGCAGCGAGAAATTCTCCTATTCTGAAAGGGTAGCGATTCTCAAATAGCGATCGCACACAAACTCACTTTCCACTAAACAAATCAAGGAAAAATTTCATGGCAATTATTGGAACCCCAACCCCAGGCAATGACATCATTAGAGGTGATGCCTTAGATAACTTTATCGATGCTTTAGCAGGCAATGATACAGTCAGCGGGAATGAAGGTAATGACACCCTCATTGGTGGGTCGGGTAGTGACAGCATCATTGGTGGACTGGGTAATGACAGCATCAACGGTGGCACTGGTATTGATCGAATTAGAGTGTCGGCTCGTGGAGCCAACATCACCCTCACGAATACAAGTGTAACTGGTGAGGGAGTTGATTCCCTAACTGGGATTGAGAACGCAGAATTGTTTGTCTTCCAAAGCAATAGTATTCCTGGCAATATTGATGCTTCAGCTTTCACATTAGGATCTGTTACTCTCGACGGTGGAGTTGGTAGAAATAACCTCATAGGAAGTAGCGGTAATGACTTTCTGGATGGGGAAGATTCTATTGACACCCTTAGCGGTGGTCTGGGCAACGATACTCTCGATAGTGGAACTGGTAACGATGTGCTGACTGGTGGTGCAGGCTTCGACCAATTCCTTTACGCAGCGGGCAGGGGATTAATTGCTGATGCTCTTGGTTTGGATACAATCAATGACTTCACTCCTAACGATGACAAGATTGTTCTCTCTAAACAAACTTTCAGTGCTCTTGAAAGTGCTGTTGGTAGTACCTTGTTCGCCTCAGATTTTGAGATAGTTGATAGCTTTTTCGAGTTGTTCACAAGCAATGCCGAGATTGTTTACAACTCTGCATCTGGCGATTTAGCCTACAACCCCAATGGTTCTGTAGTTGGCGGAGGTGGCGAGATTCTAATCGCTGATCTAGTTGGAAGTCCTAATGATGTAAGTGCTTCTAACTTCCTCATTGTGGCGTAAGGAGACCATTAATACTGGCGATCGCCCTTTCCTGAATTTCTACAGCGATAGGCGATCGCTACACAAGCGGAGCAATCAATTCTCAAATAAAGCGATCGCCCTTCAATAAATTAACGCAGAGATAGGCGATCGCCCTCACAAGTAGAGCAATCAATCTAATCAACAACAACCATCTATTTAACTCAAAAGGAGAAAATCATGAATCGAATTGACCAAATCCGTGAAGTTATAAATCTGAAGGGATTAAAAGGCGAAGTTACGGAAACACAACTGCTTGATGTTTTGCGATCGCTACCCTCACGACCCAGCCTGGGAGCACCCGCCCATGCCGATGACAGCCATGACCCAGGAATGGAAATGATGACACTGACCACCGAGCAACGTAAGGCTTTGGGACTCACCGTCAGAACCTCCCCTGTCCGTGCGCTAAGCAAAACCCGACAGGCGGTTGAACCCGAATCTGTCAGCCCCGCAGATCAACAACGCCAAGTTCAAGCCCTTGGCCCCCTTCTGCGCGTTCATGTACAGGCTCTTGCTTGCCGCAATGACAATGGCCTTCTCTCTAATGGAAGCGCAGGGCAAAGTCGCCAGGAATTGGGAGAAGCGATCGCCAGAACTGTCGCATATGCTAACGAGATTTTCCAGGGCACGAACATCGAATTGTTTTTCAATCCTGCTGCCGATCTGGAAATCCGTAACGACACTCGACTCAATCAAGATTTCGTTATTCCGGCTTCAGAACAAGGAAAGCTGACGCAACAACCCCCACTAACCGAGGCTGAAGTTGATGCTCTTTGCAACAAGAATTCCACAACATCCTATCGCAATGAGGTGGCTCGGAAATATCAAGGGAAAATGGTACTTCTGTTTGCTGAGGGAACTACCCGGTTCTTTAACACAAGCAATCAGCACTGGACGATCTCTTCGCCATCTGGAGGTGGATTCTCCTGGGAAGATTTGGAATTTGTGAAACTCTCTGCAGGTGTTGGCAACTCCGATGTCGACGCTGAGGGGTATGCAACATTTCTCTCCCATGAAGTGGGGCACTACTTGCATTTGTGGCACCCTTTCTACCAAATTTCCCTCACAGGTGCGGAGAATGGAAACCCTGCCCTCACCGATCGACAGAAAGCAGATATCCTGAATCAGCGCGTTACAGATGTACTCAACAGAGAACTTGCTAATGGTGTCCCAGCAGACAAAGTAGTCAAAATCCTTGATGCTGACGCAGCAGTTGTTTCTGATACGCCCCCAGATGACAGTGGTGAGTTGCTACATTATCTCAATCGGGTTGCTAACGGTGGGGATGCGTGCGGTCTTGTGGGCGATGTGAACCTGACTCTGAACAATGGCTCGCCTGTAAAGTACCAGCCGGATCGGAGTTTGGTGATGAGCTACTTTAAGGGTTGTTTAAATTTCAACCAGCACTTCTCATCGAGTCAGGCTCAACGGATGCGTAATGCCCTGGTCAATGGTAATCGCAAGCACATAGTAATTGTGAATACACCGGAACGTTTCAACGCAATCTGGCGTAAAAGCACTGAGGGAAGGCCTGCGGTATGGGGCTGGGCACGAGCTGATTTCGATAAACGTCAAGCGGAATTGCAACCTCAAGGTTACCGTCTCGAAGAGCTGAATGCATTTGTAATGCCAAACGGACAGGGAGAGCGCTTCAACGCAATCTGGCGTAAAAACACTGAGGAAAGGCCTGCGGTATGGGGCTGGGCACGAGCTGATTTCGATAAACGTCAAGCGGAATTGCATGCTCAAGGTTACCGTCTCGAAGAGCTGAATACATTTGTGTTGCCGAATGGACAGGGAGAACGCTTCAACGCAATTTGGCGTAGAAGCACTGAGGAAAGGCCTGCAGTTTGGGGCTGGGCACGAGCTGATTTCGATAAACGTCAAGCAGAATTGCAAACTCAAGGTTACCGTCTCGAAGAGCTGAATGCATTTGTATTGCCCAATGGACAGGGAGAGCGCTTCAACGCAATCTGGCGTAAAACCACTGAGGAAAGACCTGCGTTATGGGGCTGGGCACGAGCTGATTTCGATAAACGTCATGCAGAATTGCAAACTCAAGGTTACCGTCTCGAAGAGCTGAATACATTTGTGTTGCCAAATGGACAGGGAGAGCGCTTCAACGCAATTTGGCGTAAACGCACTGAGGAAAGGCCTGCGGTTTGGGGCTGGGCACGAGTTGATTTCGATAAACGCCAAGCGGAATTGCAGGCTCAAGGCTATACCTTGGTAGTGCTTAATGCTTTTGTGCTCTGATGAGCTTAGAAGATCGTGCAAACTCTAGGTACTGTTCTGAAAGTAACCGTAGTAGTTTGAGCTAATAGACGATCGATAGAGAGAAAGCTCAACCGGTTCTTTTCTTTGCAAGGTAAGGCGATCTCTTAGATGAGATTTTCTAAGAAGCGATCGCCCTTTCACAAGTTTACTCAGAGAGAGTGGCGATCGCCTACAGTAAAAATCCCTAATCAGATAGCGAAAGATATGTTCCTGAAAGTCTTTAAGCTTTGCCCCTTGTAAAAGGGTATCGAGTAGGGTTAATGCTTCTTCTTGAAGACTTTTTCCGCAAGCCCTAAGTAAATAGTGTCGATCTTAAATTGTTGACTAGCAGCTTTGATGCGCCAATTGCATCTAATGGTTCGGCAAAATAATATCCCTGTCCATGCTTACAGGATAAGGATTTCAATGTATTCAGTTGCTCGGGTGTTTCTATCCCTTCTGCAATTACTCCTATCCCCAAGGCATCTGCTAACATCACGATCGCATTCACAACCGTCCACTCTTCTTGGATCACAAATGACTGATCGATCTTCAATGTATCAATCGGAAAATCATTTAAACGTTTCAAAGAGGAATATCCGGTGCCAAAATCATCTACACACAAATGAACCCCTAAGTTTTTTAGCTCTTTTAGCACGGTTGAAGTATAGTCAGGATCGGTCATCATCGTACTTTCAGTAATCTCTAAATTGATGTTCGAGGGACTGATATGATACTCGTGCGTCATCCTTTGAATTTGATTTGCTAGACCTGAATTGGTTAGCTGTCGAGCAGATATATTGATGTTGATACTTAAATGCACAGCGTTAGAGATTTGCTCTAACCAGCTACTGAGATGAGCGCAAGATTGAGTAACCACCCAGTCCCCAAGCACTTCAATCAATCCCATAGTTTCAGCTAAAGGGATGAAATCTAATGGCGAAACTTCACCAAAATCAGGGTGCTGCCATCGCAGTAATGCCTCAAAGCCTTTGATTCTAGATGTTTCTAACTCAATAATTGGCTGATAGCACAGTTGCAGTTCGTGGTTTTGAATAGCTGCCCGCAAGGCAGGATGCATGGACTGGTCGATCCTTCTCAGTGCTAGGATTTGACGATGCAAGTCGCGATTTTGGTTCTCTAAAATTTTGGCTTGCTTCTGCAACTGAATCTGAAGCGATCGCAATCTTAAATGGGTTTCAACACGGGCTAAGACTTCTAATACCTGAAAGGGTTTGTTTATGTAGTCTAGACCACCTACCGAGAAAGCTTCGATCTTATCTAGAGGATCGTCAATCTCACTGATAAATAAAACTGGGATTTCGCAGGTTTTCGGATTGTCTTTAAGCTGATTACAGACAGAATAGCCATCGATTTCGGGAATATAGACAGCAAGCAAGATCAGATCGGGAGGACATGCCTGTGCTTTGGCGAGGGCATCGGGACCAGTTAATGCCTTAATGACTCTATAGCCTTGCCTTTGAAGCAACAGTGACAAGAGTGCCAAATCGTTTTGTGTATCATCAACGATTAGAATACTGGCATTAGGCGTATTGTCTGTATAGTCTTGTCGGGCTTGCATGTAAATGTTTGCGAACTCAATAGGTCTGGCTAGTTTAATTTTAAGCTCAAGATAAATTTTTGAATCTGCTCGATCGCATTTGGCTTAATTTCATGCCCCATATCGTATTCAGTATATTTAACCTTAGCACCTAGACTGAGTAGAGTGTCACGGGCTGTTTGTGCTGCCATCAACGGCACAACTTGATCTTGCCTGCCATGCACAATTAAAATTGGCGATATAGGCTGATTTGGTTTGGTAACGATCGCATGTAAATAACCACTGAGACTGACTAATCCAGCTAAGGGCAAGCTCAACCCGACATCAAGTGTCATTGCTCCGCCTTGGGAGAAGCCTAGTAAAACAGTCTGAGATAGGGGGATGCCCGTACTTTCTGGTAACGATCTTAAAAATTCTGACAGCATTTGGCGGCTTTCAGCTAAACCGCTTTTGTTGGTGTCCTGAAGGTCGTACCACATTTTGCCTCCTGGTACCTGTGGATGAGGGAAAGGTGCTTCGGGAAAAACAAACTGATAACCTGGCAGATTTACTGCGGGGGAGAGCGAAACTAGATCGTTGCTATTGGCTCCCCATCCATGTAAAGCCACAATTACCCCTGCTTTAGCACGCTCAACAGCAGGAATTGAGGTGGATTTTAAGGACTTAGTCATAGGTTTCGAGAATGTTGGAGTCTGTAAATTAGGTTTGTTCCCATTCCGAGGATCTGCACTATTTGAGCTACAGGCGGCCAGCGACAATAGAAATTGTGATAGGAATAAACGACGTGAATGTTTTGCGATCGCTAATCACCTCCCTTATTAAAACAAATTTGCTGTTCAACTAGATGCCTGAAGTTCTTGAATAATTTGTTCGGCAGCCAAACTATCCACTGGTCTAGAAATAAAATAGCCCTGGACGGATTCTTGCCCCATCTTTTCTAGGCATTTCAGTTGCTCGATTGTTTCAACTCCCTCAGCTACTACACCCATACCAATACTATTGGCAAGTGCCATAATTGACTTGACGATTTCAAAGCTATTGTCATCACTTGCGATCTTACTGATAAATGATTGATCGATTTTAAGTACATCAATCGGTAAGTCCTGAAGGTACTTAAAAGACGAGTAGCCAGTCCCAAAATCGTCAATATAAACTTGGACTCCCTGTTCGCGTAAGTGCTCGAACTTCTGACAGGCGATCGCCATATTGTCCATAATTGTGCTTTCAGTAATCTCCAACTTCAAACAGCGCGGGTTCAAACCAGTTTCTTGGAGTATTTGTTCTACCAAACCCAGAAAACTAATATGAGTAACTTGCAGGCTGGAAATGTTGACGCTGACTGAAAGCGGCGGATCTACTGGAAACTGTCTCTGCCATTCGATCAATTGACGACAAGCTTCGCGCAGTACCCATTCTCCAATCGAGATAATTAAACCTGTTTCTTCGGCAAGACCAATAAAGTCAATTGGAAAGATAAAGCCGCGCTCTGGATGATGCCAACGGATTAATGCTTCAAACCCCGTAATCTTTTTAGTAGCTAAAGACATAATAGGTTGGTAAAACAACTTCAACTCATTACGCTCTAGCGCTTTACGCATGTCATTTTCAGATTGCAACCTCGTAATTGCTCCAGCATACATCGCTGGCTCAAATACTACATATTGGGCTTTGCCACGGGCTTTAGCGCGATACATCGCTGTGTCAGCGTCCCGCAGTACAGATTCTGCTTCTTCATATCCAGAGCTACTAATCACAATGCCAATACTTGCGGAGGTAAAGACTTCGTAGCCGCTGAGATTGAATGATTCGAGTAATACCTGTTGAATACGATTAGCAATAGCGATCGCTTCGCTATTGTCGGCAATATCCTCTAGTAAGATTGTAAATTCATCACCACCAAGGCGAGCAAACGTATCAGATGAATAGAGGCAGGTTTGCAAACGCTGGGCGATCTCAATCAAAAGTTGGTCGCCAATTGTATGCCCAAGTCCATCGTTAACTACTTTGAAACGGTCTAAATCGATAAAAAGCACGGCAAATAAATGCGCATGATGGTGCTTAGTCCGTTCAACGGCATGCCCCAAGCGATCCATAAATAGCGCTCGATTGGGCAAGTTTGTCAGGGAATCGTGAAAAGCATTATGCAGTAATTGCGCTTCTGCTAGCTTGCGTTCTGCAAGTTCTACCTGTGATTGCTCTAGCAATGAGGATTGGTGAATAGAAATTGCTAATTGAGGTGAGAACCTCTCCAGGAAGTCAATTTCGGCGGCCTGCCATTGCCTTGTTTCTGTACAGTGGTGAATTATCATCATCCCCCATAGGCTATTTCCCTTTGATATCGGTACGATCAGGTGAGATTTAACCTGAAGCCGTTCGAGAAACTCAATATCGGATCGCTCTAGTCCTGCTGTATAAATGTCCCCAATCGCAATGGCATTGCCACGAATCAGCGTATCGGTAGTAATCTTCTCAAAGTAGTCGTTACGAAGATTTACACCCAAAAGCGACCATCGAATTGCTGATACTGATTCAATGCTGACTAAGCCGTTCCAATTTGGATCGCAGAGGTAAATAAATACGCGATCGGTTTGCAGCCAAGTTCTTATTTCTAATGCTGCGGTTTCTAGAATTTCTTCTAAATCCAGAGATTGACGCATCCGCATAGAAATGAGTGCAAGGAGATAATCGCGCTCTGTCTCTTGTTGCATTCCTGAAACACTGTCTGGTACAGATATTTCCACATTTTTATTTAGACTTTGCAGTAGATCCAGTTTTTCGCGCTTAAGTGTGCCAAGCTGCTGCTGCAAGGTTTCGATGAAACCGTACAAGATCCCAGGGTTAAATATTCCCAATATAGATAGCTGGGGTAATATACCCACAAGTTTAGCTTGATGATTTACTACACCTAGCTTTTGTATGCCTAGCCTTTGCATCATTTGATGAGCTTGCCAGAGAGAGGCATCGCGATCGAGCAGATCGAAGCTAGCATTCGTTACTTCACCGGCGGGTAACGATCTTAAATCACGATTGAGTGCTAGAGCTTGGAGGATTTCTGGGGCTGCGATCGTCCCGATCGGTCCATCGTCACTAATTACGACAAAATTTACTCCGTGTTTAACCATGATCTGCGCTACTGCTAGCACTGATACGGTCGGCTTGACAGACACAACTTTCTTGGTCATGAATTCTGCCACAGAGCGATATTTAAGCAGGCCAGAGGGTTCTAGAGCTTGCAGTAATTTTTCTAATGTTGCAGCACCCACAAGGGTTTCGCGATCGCTAAGAATAGGTACTATATCGATTTGAGCGCGAGCACATATATCCAGAATAGTGAAAGCATTGCGAAAATCTGATTCTTTGAGCGTAGCCATGGGTGAAGCCATCACATCGGCGGCCAAAGCTTTATCAATTTCTCTGGCGCTTGCAATAAATCTAACGATCTCACGGCTGGTAATAATACCAAGCAGTTTGCGATCGCGCGTTACTAAAATGCTGTTATTCCCCCGACTGATAACTGAAAAGTTATCCTGCACTTGCTGTAATTTGACTGTCTCAGGATCGCTGCCGCCACTATTAATTAGATTAATAATCTCTCCAAGCGGAGTAGAGGGTGTAACGGTCAAGATACTAGAGTCAACAACAGCACTGAGAGATAAAAATGAGCTATACAAAGCTTTTTGCTCTCAAAACCTAAATGTATAAGTAATTATATATATTTTGGCTTTAGCGGCAATGAACAAACGTCCCAAATGCAAAATTTTGATGCTTCTGGACTGTGACTTTCTAGAGTTTGCTGCAGGAGTGCTTTCACACTCTAAATTATGCTAGTCTTGAAGACCGTGTGCAAAAATTGAAACTTGAAATTAACCAGCCATGAAAGTCCTAAGTTCGCTAAAATCAGCTAAAACCCGCCACAAAGACTGTAAAATCGTGCGCCGTCGTGGCAAAGTTTATGTGATTTGCAAGAGCAATCCTAAATTTAAGGCTCGCCAAGGTTAGTCTTGAACTTGCCGACCTAGAGCATTTGCAAAAGCAAAAGTCCAAACCAGTGATTGGGGTCTGTCCATGTTTTGATTTTGACCAACCCACTACTTTCAAGGGTTTGGGCTATTTTTGATATGTCGAATTTTCGTGAGATCTCAGTCATAATCGTTTCACTCTGCGCGAACTTGGCGGTTAGATCGAGCGATCGCAGGTTAACTGTATGAGCTACTAGGCTTTGCAGATGCATTTCAATTTGATGCTGCGACTGATTGTAGATTGCCTGATGGGCAAACTTGGTAAGATCGAAATTGCCATCAAATCTTTGGTTGAGGTGGCGCAGCATATTGAGATTAAACTGCTTGGTTATTCCTTGTACGTCGTTATAGGCTGCTTCTAATATTTCTATTGGTTTCTGCAAGTCTACGCCAAGCAAGAAATACTCGCCCTTATTAAGGGCAGTGGCAATTCTGCTAAAGAATAAATCACATTCCTGGTCGTTCAAGTTGCCTAGAGTACTACCCAAAAAACACAACATCCGCGCTGGTAAGACTGGCATATTTAACCGCTCCAGAGCCAACTCATAGGTGCCAACTAAGCCACGCACCTTGAGTGTAGGGTAATCATTTAGCAATGCAAAGGCGCTACTTTCTAAAATGCCAGCGCTAATATCAATCGGCAGATAGTGCAAGGGGTAGCCCATTTCTTTGTAGGCATCCAACAAAATTCTAGTTTTTAGGGCACTACCGCTGCCTAACTCAACTAGTTCGCAGGCTCCCGTGATGCTGGCAATTTCGGGGGCACAGTTCTGCAAAATCAACGTTTCGGTGCGAGTCAGGTAATATTCTGGCAAATCGCAGATCTGCTCGAACAGTTCTGAGCCACGGTCATCATAAAAGTATTTAGCCGGCAGAGTTTTAGGCTGCGCACTCAAGCCACTAATCACATCGGCACCCGCAGCATAGGTTGAGTCAGTAACATTGACTAAACGCTCTAGTGAAAGGCGATCGGCGATCGCAGCTTTAGAAATTGACATGATATTCCTCAAATTGCATAGCTTTTAATATTCTGGCAGTGCTTTGTCCCAGTAGAACATCTCTGAGGGCTGAAATTTCAGGTTATACGTCTTTAGCACAGCGAAATCCTGCAAAAATCTGACGCACATGGGGATGATACCAGTTACGGAAAGAGGCACGTAAAGCCCAAGGACGTGTAGCCCAACTACCACCTTTGAGTACGTAATGCTGGCGATCGAAATAGCTACTGGAATAACCCTCATAGGGGAAACTGGTAAAACCTGGATAGGCTTGGAAAGTGCTAGCAGTCCATTCCCAAACATTACCGAGCATATCATCACAGCCGAAGGCGCTTTGTCCTTGAGGGAAAGCGCCTACCGATGTGGTCTTGCCAACGTGCTGGTTATAGTTGCAGGGGAGTACGTCAGGTGCGTCAGATTTGGATAGATTAGATGCATCACCCCAGGGATAAAGTTGGCTTTGGTTATTCCTGGGATTCCACCTGGCAGCTTTTTCCCATTCTGCTTCTGTGGGAAGACGCTTGCCACAAAAACGTGCGTAAGCGCTTGCTTCGTGCCAGTTCACACCACAAACAGGATGCCGATCGTTTGCTGGCCAGGATTGCCAATATAAAGGCTGTGGCGATCGCCCTGCAATTAAGAGATTTTGGTAATTCTTTAACCAGTGCCATCCAGTTTCTGACCACCAGCGTTTTTGTCTATAACCACCCGCATCGATAAATTCTCGATAGGCTCCGCGCGTTACGGGATAGCGATCGATCCGATAGGATGGCAAGCAGACCTGATGTGCGCCTTGTTCGTTGTCTAGAGCGTCGATCGCATCATAGCCCTGCACAAAATTTCCAGCGGGAATTAGCACCATCTCCGAGCCGAGGCTCTTTACTTGCAGAATATCCTGTGGCTCACTTGTGGTAATTTTAGTTTTCGCAATTTCAGCCTGTCCTTGCATTTGCAACACCAGGGCGATCGTCTCGCAGTGCTGGCTTTCGTGTTGCAGCAACCAGCGCCATAGCCTTTCTTGCTTTTGCAATTCGGTTGGCGCGAGTTGCTCCAAGTAGCTGAATGTATATTGCCGAATGCGATCGAGGTAATCGCAAATTTCTGAGTACGCAGGTAAGCTGGTGCGTTCCTGTTTAGGTAGGATGTCGGCGGCAAATAGGCGATCGTAGGCAGGTTCTACAGGCGATAAGCCCGCACACCTCCGCAACAGCCATAACGACTCCGTATAGCCGATATGCCCTAGATGCCATCCCACAGGACTAAAGTCGGGATGAGCTTGGTTACAAAAGACTTCGCGATCTAACGCCGCCAACAAATTTAGGGTAGAGGAGCGAGATTGAGCAAACCATTGTCGAAGTAGCTGCTTTTGCGAGGAAATTGTGTAACTTTTAACCATTTACTTCTTTGATCTTCCATTATCCAGATTAAACCTAAAAATCACAAA
>JANMRU010000432.1:0-2187 GCA_031388585.1 Pseudanabaena sp. SOY_30_concoct_251
TTAGTCGCTTCCCAGACGATCTGCCCAGCGATCGCGAATACCTCATTCGCCGAATTCTAGGATTTTTTGGGTTGAATACTTTTGGCGATCGCTCCAAATTTGGTGCAGATCCGATTACCCAAATGCAACGAGACGATCTGTGGCAAGCAGCAGTTGAGGCGCAGGCTGCCCGCCTCAGTGATTCTCGTACGGAATGGATCGTCTTGAGCTTAGCTAGTCTGAGTGAGGTAGAGAAAAGACTGACGCGCTGGGCAACCCAGTTAATCTATGGAGTAATTCCCGTTAAAGAAGCGCTCTGGGATGACATTTTCACAGTTATAGTTCAGCTCAATCTGGACATCGACACGGAACAAATCCGCGTCAAGGAAACCCTCGCTAGGCTGGCAGCTCGTCAATGGCAGCAGTCGAGTCAGGTGATTGTCAAAACACCCACCGATCTATTACGGATGTTTTCCTTCCTCCAATCGCAGGATGTTTCTCTCGCCAAACCTGTAGACTTAAAAGGTCTAAAGCTTTCCAAGCCTCAGCGGCGAGCCGCGATCGCATTTTTAAATAGTTGCCCCGCTCTGCCAGAAGACCTCCTACGTTATAAAAGATTGTGGATATCTCTATCTAAATGGTTGCACCCTGGCGATTTTGTGAAGGCATTCCCAAGGGTGGCAAGTGCTTTTGATGATTTGCGTTGCGATCGGATCCAGAGTTTTGAAGCGCAAGTAATCAATGCTCCGGTTGAGGAGCGAATTGCAAAATTGTTAGAACGCCCCTCGCTGCTAATACGTAAACTCACCTGGCTACTGAAAGATTATCCACCTGATTCAATAGTTAGCGCTTTGCGAGGATTGCACGAAAAAGTCACAACTTTGCCACTTCCACTATTACTGACCGCCTACTGTGCGCTTAAGTATGATGGCGATCGCGCTGCAATCAACAAAAAAGGTAAAGCCCATACCATAGAAAAAAGAAAAACTAGAGAAGATGTTTCTGCGATTCTAAGTGAATTAGACAGTTTAATTTTGAAAAAACTGCACGGCAGTAAAAATTGGGAAACAGTGTGGATAGCTCCTGAGGTCTACAATCTTGTGCTACCACTACAGGCAAGAAAGCAAGCGGATGGATTCCTCAATCTAGCTAGGGGCTCTCGCATCTCAGCGGGTAGTGATACGCTCAGAATATTTGTTTACTGGCAAGAAAATACGGAAAGAACCGATTTAGACCTCAGTGCGATGCAACTCGCTCCCGATTTCACCTACCAAAGACATGTTAGTTGGAATTCCTACGGATCTGGAGATGATATTACTCATAGTGGGGATATTCAATCTGCTCCACTGGGCGCGGCGGAGTTTATTGACCTGCGCTTATCAGTTTTAGAGGGCGGCTATATTCTGCCAACAATTATCCGATATGCAGGCGAAAAATTTTCTGCTGTGACAGCCTGCTATGCGGGCTGGATGAATCGGCAAGAAATTGGGTCTGACACTCAAACATTCGATCCGAAAACAGTAGTTGAAAAGGTTAATGTAAATCAAGACGGACAGTGTTGGATTCCTTTTTTGCTGGATGTAAAAGCGAAAGAAATAATTTATGTCGATCTTTATATAAAGGGAGAACGAACGATTGAAAATAACAAACATTTCCCTGCTCTTGCCTCAGCACTGGCATCATACTGGCGGGCAAAACCTACGTTTGGCGCACTCGCTGATTGGTATGCAAGAGCTAATAATGCTACTTTCGTCGCCAGGAAAGATGCAAAAACAACCATCGGCATCACTGATGCATGTACCATTAATGTATTAAAGCTTGTGGGCGAAGGGGTTACTTCCTTCTAAATTCCTTTTAAGAAAATCAGTAGCCCCACTTTCCCACTCTAAGCAAGCGAGAAGAATGTCTGTCTTATTGCTTCACCTTACGTAGAACTGACAGGACTTACGCACCGTGAATGATAAAACCCGAATTTTAAGGGGGTTGGGGCGTTGCCCCAATTGAGGGCGCAGCCCTCAAACTCCCTTCCATTCATTTTTCGTGGATTTGACTGCGTAAGTCCTAACTAACTCACCTTACGCGGATACCTGAGAAGGCTTCAGGGACTGCCACGCAGCAAATGCTTGCTTCAGTGCCTGAAGGTACAACTTCGATTTAAGCGCAAAATGATTTTGCTTAGACTGCAGCTTCAATACCTCCAATTTGATA
>JANMRU010000526.1:0-2166 GCA_031388585.1 Pseudanabaena sp. SOY_30_concoct_251
CTTGTGAAATCATTAAGCAATAATTTCGATCACGTTATTAAAGAATTGCGGGACAGGAGATATTTGGGCAAAACGCTCATAGAAAGCACCCGTACCAGCGCCATCGCGATCAAAGTAGAGTCCGCCACCAGTGTGGTCATAGTAGAAGTTAGAAATTCCCAAAGTAGTAGTTGCATTCAACCCTTCAACTCCACCCGCACCGACGCTATAGCCATAATTGGGGCCAAACACAGGATTGATACTTGCTGTTTAGCCTGGGATTAGCGAACCGCCAAAACCACTTGCGCGATCTCTTAACCCACATTCCGATCATAATGGAAGATAAATTGTGGATCTCCTAAGCTATGGCAACTGCATTCTCCCGAGCACAAACTAGAGTAACAACTTCTCGATACGGATTGAAATAGGCAACTTATTAGGCGATGGGACTCCTGGCGCAAAAACACGATCGGGCAAAATTTGTCGGATCTTGCAACACAATTCTTAATGATCGTGAAATTGAGGAAAGAGGAAAGAGGAATGAATAAAGTAATGCTAAAGCTGCGGGGAATGAGTTGTGCAAGCTGTGCAAATAGCATTGACTCCGCAATTCGCTCTACACAAGGTGTGGTGAGTTGTAACGTTAACTTCGCCTTGGGACAAGTTACGGTTGAGTACGATGCAGAAAGGACTAATCCCACAACTATCCAACAGGCGGTCGAGGCAGTTGGATATCAGGCGATTTTGCCTCAAGAAGAAAGCGGGAATGCAGAAGACGTCGAAAAAAATGCACGTTTAGCTGAAGAGCGAGAGCTGAAACGCAAAGTTTTGCTAGGAGGTGCAATCGGTGCAATATTGGTCTTCGGTTCGCTACCTGTTATGACAGGCTTATCAATTCCTTTGATTCCCGACTGGTTGCATAATTCCTGGCTGCAGCTCGTTCTCGCTACTCCCATTCAGTTTTGGTGCGGTAGTTCTTTCTATATCGGAGCCTGGAAAGCTTTTAAGTACCATACCGCAACGATGGATACTCTGATTGCGTTGGGAACAGGAGCGGCTTTCCTTTACTCGATCGCGGTAACCTTAAATCCCAATTTCTTTATCGCTCAGGGCTTAAAGCCTGAAGTTTATTATGAGGCAGCAGTAATTGTGATTACACTGATTCTCTTAGGTAAGTTATTGGAGAATCGCGCTAAAGGAGAAACCTCAGAAGCGATTCGCAAGTTGATGGGATTACAACCAAAAACAGCGCGACTGCTCCGTGATGGCGGAGAAATCGATGTACCAATTGAGCATGTCCAGATTGGAGATATCGTGCTCGTGCGTCCTGGGGAAAAGATTCCCGTTGATGGTGAAGCGATCGCTGGCTATTCAACGGTGGACGAGTCAATGGTCACGGGCGAAAGTATCCCTGTAGAGAAAAATGTTGGAGATGAAGCGATCGGTGCCACGCTCAACAAAACTGGTAGTTTGCAAATCCGGGCTCAGCGAGTGGGCAAGGATACGGTTTTGGCACAGATCGTGCAATTAGTGCAGCAGGCACAGAGTTCAAAAGCTCCGATTCAACGCCTGGCGGATCGGGTGACGGGGTGGTTTGTGCCTGCGGTAATTGCCATAGCGATCGCCACTTTTGTCATCTGGTTCGACGTGATAGGGAATCTCACACTGGCAACGATTACCGCCGTGGGCGTACTGATTATTGCTTGTCCCTGTGCGTTGGGTCTAGCAGCACCTACTTCGATCATGGTAGGAACGGGAAAAGGGGCAGAGAATGGCATCTTGATCAAGGATGCTGGTAGTTTGGAACTGGCACATAGGTTGCAGACGATCGTACTGGACAAAACAGGAACGCTAACGCAGGGGCAACCTGTTGTAACGGATTTTCTTGCTGTGCATGGTGACGATCTGGCTCTCTTACCGATGGTGGCAGCGATTGAGCGCAATTCCGAACATCCCCTCGCAGAAGCGATCGTGCAGTATGTAAAACAGAAGGAGATTGAGATACCTAATGTGATAGATTTTGTGGCGATCGCGGGTAGTGGGGTGCAAGGTAAAGTGGGTGATAGGCTTGTGCAAGTGGGGACGCGACGTTGGATGGATGAGTTAGTCGTCGATACGCTGGCTCTACAAGAATATCAATCCGCTTGGGAATTGGGTGGTAAAACCGTTGCTTGGATTGCCATTGAT
>JANMRU010000435.1:0-15429 GCA_031388585.1 Pseudanabaena sp. SOY_30_concoct_251
AATCACAGTGGTGTGATGGACAGCAGTGACACGCTCTATCCCTCGAAAGCCCATGCCATTGACATACATTTTCAAACACGATCTCCTGATGTCGTCACTGTATCCCCTATGAGGTTTTGGGTCTGAAACAAACTGACGCAAACACTCAACGCAAATCTGATTCTGTTTGCCACGTTTGTGACCATTCTTGCGCATATGCGTGGATTGACACTCTGGGCATTCCATTCTGATTTATCCTCCTATTATGCAACGCCAAAATTCGCTCTCCTGCTCTTTGTTCCTTGCTCTACAAAGCTATGCCTCCATGAAGGCTGAGGTCGGCAAATCTCAGGTGTTGCGATCGCATTATCTCGAATTGCCCGCAGACGCTCAGAGTAATGCCTACAAGCCAATATCCAATCTTGATGTCGATACTGCTAGCAGAGTATGAGTGGATAAAGATGAGCAATAGAGCCTCGATCGCGCCAAAGATGAGACCTCTCTGGTAGATCCAAACGGCACAAGCCTTTACCTCATTTTTAAGGTTATTTGGATTTCTCAATCGCCTCGATCGCGCTCAGACTTTGTTGATAGCCCTCCTGATTCCCTTGCTCGGAGAACAATTTAGCAGCTTGGCGCAGATCGGCTAAAGCTGGCTGTTTTTCCTGCAACTGAAAGCGCAGCAAGGCGCGATTGCCATAGGCTTCAGCAAGTTTGGGATTGAGGCGCAGTGCCTGGTCATAATCAGCGATCGCCCCTTTAGAATTGCCTAACGCCGTGCGGGTTTTGCCACGATTGTAATAGGCATCAGCATTTTTAGAGTCAACGGCGATCGCGCGATCTAGGTCTGCCTGAGATCGCGGTAGATCTCCCAAAACAGCATGGGCTACGCCGCGATCTACAAGAGCTTGCACGTAATTTGGATTGGCGTTTATTGCCAGATTGTAGTCAGCGATCGCCTCCTGGAAATTTCCAAGATGTGCCCGATTTTCGCCACGATTGTATAAAGCAACAGCGTGATTTGGATCGATTTTTAATGCCTGGTCAAAATCAGAGATCGCCTTTTGGAAATCACTCAGATTGTGGTAAGCCCTACCTCGACCGATATAGGCTTCTGTAAATTCTGGACGCGCTCGAATTGCCTTCGTAAAGTCCATAATTGCACCAGGGCGATCGCCTCGCTGCAGCTTGTCTTCACCCTGGTTAAGTAGTTCCGTAGGCTTGGCTTGAGCTAAAGATGACTGCAATGCCAGTGTGGGAGAAACAGGACAGATCCCTGAACTAAAAATCATTAGCCCAAGTGCAATACTGACATTTTCAATAACCTGTTTCATCGCTAGCACTCACAATTACGCTCAGTATTGCTTTAATTGTATATGTTTAAGAACCGCTAAGACCCTCAGAACTTTAGAAGCCAGTTCTGCTCAAGTTCTGAAAATTGTTTTTTATTCGGAAGGCGATCTCGTAATTTGCCAGGTGACAATGCCACCCACCAGCGAAAGTCCGCTTAGAACCAAAATCACAATCTTTAATCCCAAATAGGATTCTGCAATACCAGCAACTGCTAAGGGTAAGCTTAGCGCAATATTAATCGCATTATTTTGCAAGCCAAATACTTTGCCGCGTACTTCTTCGGGGGTTTCCTCTTGAATCACAGTTTGCATGGGAATGACACTTAGCCCTGCAAATAGACCGATACCCGCGATCGCACCTAAGGCAGGAAAAAATCGCGCATCAAAGAAAGCCAACGCCGCGAGAAAAACAGCCATACCAATTGAACCGATGAGCGCAAATCGCTGGCGGCTAATGTAATGCCCAAATCTGCCTACGATCGTCGCGCCAATTGCCATGCCCACACTGGCATCTGCCAACAGAAAGCCAAATTGCTCGGATTTAATTTCGGGGATGACTTCGGCTAGGCGCACTGCCAAAACTGTTAAGGCGGCGATCGCCGAAAAAGTGCAGACTAACTGAAGCAATGCGGCTTTCGCAGCTCGATTCTGCCCTAGGTACTGTAGTCCTTCTTTAAGGTCATTCCAGATATGGATATCTTGCTTGCTAAATAATTCTGGGGTCTCTCCAGTTTTGAGCAGGAGCAAGATGAAGCCTGCGATTAAATAGCTACCGCCGACAATCACCTCTTGGCCAATTTTATCGATTAGATGATTGGCAAATGCCAATAGAGGCTCGCCCATCGCAAACCCCAAAATCAGCGCTGCCATGATCGTAGTTGTATAGATCGAATTGGCCGCCAGCAGCTTTGGTCTTTCCACGACTAAGGTAATGGCGGACTGCTCTGCGGGTGTAAAAAACTGCGTACAAGTAGATACAAGGAAAGTAACGGCCAAAAGTCCCCAAAAGCTCACGGAGGAACCCCACAAAGGCGCAAAGTCCTTAGTCAGCCATAATAATGGAGGGATGGAGAGAACTAATACGCCACGCAACAAGTTAGAGGCTACCAATACTAACTTCTTTGACCACCGATCAACATAAATCCCAGCGATCGAACCAAACAGGATTGCCGGAATCGTAAAAGCTACCATCACCGCCGATACCCAACCGCTGATCGGCTCGCCCTCTTGTTGAAACTTGACAGAAATAATTGCAATTATTAAAACCAGAAAGACCTTGTCAGCAATCTGGGAAAAAATCTGACCGCTCCACAACGATAAAAAGTTAGGGTTAGTTAATACCGATTTGGATTTTTCCTCTGGCAGCTCTGGTGGCGCTGGACTGGGGGTAACCGTGGGTGGGTCAAACAGATGAGTCATAGGGTAAAGCAGCTATCAATCAGGGCAGCGGATTGGATGGGCCTATCAAAATGATACTGGGCATAGGCACGTAATAAACGCTCAACCGTTAGCCAAGCACTAACATGAACGTTAACAATATCATCGGACAGATCGACTTGGGTTAGCTCTTGTAACGCCTTCAGGTCAGTGGCACTGAGATAATGACTAATTTTGGCATTGCCAAGATCGAATTTAGTCTTAAGGTCAACTATGCCACCTCCTGCAATACTAAAACCGACTTGCCACTTAGCATTATCTGATATCAGTGCTACTGGGTGTTGGCTAAAACAACAATTGTGTACCTGGGGTGCTACACCTGCGATCGCCAGGAGATGATAGATCCCGTGATTTAGGCAAGCAAGTATTGGCCTCAACTCACTAACTTTTTGTAGGCGCATCAGGTGTTCGGTCAGCAGTAGAAATAAATCAGCTTGGGGATGAGCAGTAAGGGCTTGAAAGAGCGCTAACTCAGCGAGGTATTGCGCAGCAGTGAGCTTTGCCAAGTTTTGACCTAAGCCCACAAATGAATGCACAGTTTCAGCCTGAGTAATGCGATCGAGGCTGCGCCCCTTAGAAATCATCAAATCGTTAACCACGAATAGTCCAGATCTGCCTGCCATGCTAGAGCGATGTTTGCGCGCTCCAGCGGCGATCGCTTTGATCAGTCCGTGTTCCTTGGTTAGGATGGTCAAGAGGCGATCGTGTTCGCCCATTACCATGCTCTTGAGATTAATTCCAGTTGCTCGATAAGTATGCGCCATAGACTTTCTATTTTAAGGCGCAATTTGACTACAGAAAGTAGGGATATTACGACTATCTAGGTTGCGTAGTGTGCTCGATTAGGCTTAACCACGACCGATTATTAGCAATCTCCTCACTAGCTGACTGGGCATTTAGGGGTGGGGCGAAAAGATAGCCTTGGGCAAACTCACAGCCAAGTTCCCTGAGAGTAACAAATTGCTCTACTGTCTCTAGCCCTTCAGCCACTATGTCCATGCTTAGGGTATGGGCAAGTGTAGTAATTGTGCGGACAATCTCAAAGCTCTCACTATTGAGATGCATTTGGCTGACAAAGGCGCGATCGATTTTTAAGGTATCAACTGGCAAGCGATGTAAATAGCTGAGTGATGAATAGCCTTGACCAAAGTCATCAATACTCAACTGAATATTGCGCGCCTGAATTTCTAAAAGTAGGTTGATGGTTTCTGCGCCATACTCCATCAGCATACTTTCGGTAATTTCTAGCCGCAGATAACTACCATCAAGTCCAGTTTCAGCGAGGATACGATCAATTTTGACCAGCAAATCTAGCGATTTAATTTGCTTACTTGCTAGATTTACCGAAATTTTTAGGGGCTTAGATTTTGGGTATTGTTCTTGCCATATTCTTAGTTGACGACAAGATTCGTGCATAACCCATTCTCCAATCTCCACGATTAGCCCCGTATCCTCGGCCACTGGAATAAACTGGATTGGCGACACTAAACCACGCTCTGGATGTTGCCAGCGAATCAGCGCTTCAAAACCTACCAACTCGCCAGTTTGCAAAGAAATAATAGGTTGATAGTAAACCAAGAACTCCTTTTGTTCGATCGCGCGGCGCAAATCATTCTCTAATTGCAAGCGATTGCGCATCTCCACATGCATACCTGGGTTAAAGATTTCGTAACAGCCTCCTCGCTCTTTAGCCCGATACATGGCAATATCAGCGTCGCGCAACAGTTCGGAACTGCTCACATATTCTACGGAACTAACTGCAATACCAATACTAACGCTCGTAAAAACCGTGAACCCTTCCACCACAATAGGAGACTTCAGGGCTTGCTGGATGCGCTCTGCAACTATTAAAGGCTCGGAAACATCGTGAATATCGTCTAGTAAAATCGTAAACTCATCCCCACCCAGACGCGCGATTGTATCGCTCATGCGCACAGAGTCCTGAAGTAATTGGGAAATTGCAATTAACAATTGGTCACCAACCATATGACCGAGGCTGTCATTAATTAACTTAAAGCGATCGAAATCTAAGAAGAGAAGCGCAAATACATAGTCGTGGTTCCTTTTAGACTTCTTGAGCAACATTTCTGCACGATCTACGAACAAGATGCGGTTTGGCAAACCTGTCAACGAATCGTGCAAAGCATTGTATATAAGTAGTTCCTCCGCGATCTGGCGTTCGGTGATTTCTCTCTGCAATTCTCTGTTAGCTTTTTCTAGCTGAATTGTGCGCTCTTGAATGCGGAGTTCGAGTTCGTCATTGAATTGGCGAATCTCGGCTTTAGCAGCTTGGAGAGCGATGTGGTTTTTAACCCGCGCCAAAACTTCCTCTGAATGAAATGGTTTGGTAATATAGTCCACCCCACCGACCTCAAAGGCTCTGATCTTATCAATCGCTTCATTGAGAGCACTCAAGAAAATTACGGGTATTTCACTGGTGAGTGGATTTCCTTTAAGTTTTGAACACACTTCAAACCCGCTGATGTCAGGCATTTTGACATCCAACAAGATCAAATCTGGTGGTTCTCTTTGTGCTTCAACTAAAGCCATATAGCCATTTTTTGCACAGCGAAAAATGTAGTCGCCAGCAGTGAGTGCATTTGCTAGCAGCCGAAGATTAGTTGGGTCATTGTCAACAATTAAGATTGTCTTCTGATGGAGTTCAAATTGATAGCTACTCATTATATAGAGCTTGATAACAGTGCAAGATGAAAGAGCCGCTCAAAGTCAAAGTTTATGATTTTTCCCTTGATGGCTTTGACTTAGAGAGAATGTTTTGGTGGTGTGCAATCAATTATAAGTTCAGTTTAGCATTCAACATTCAACAGTGCTGTTACCTGACAAAAAACTCACCTCTACTTCGTTGTCAATGTTCCTTATCTACAACGCTCTTAAAGTAGATGTCTCCAACATCGGGATCTTCTACTTCATCGCGTAGGGGTATGCTTCGTTGCGATCGCTCAACCAGACAATAGCAGGAGGGCGTATGCTACTCGCTATTCTCGTCTTGAACATACACTAACTCTACCCTTTTGTATAAATTTAATTACCCTACTACATTTGCAAAATATGAGGATTTGGAGTTTCTGTCCTCTAGGTTAAAAATTACCAACAAGGGCATCAACGCAGCGATCGCATAGATGGGGATGCTCTGAGGACTCGCCAATATGGGTGGAATAGTTCCAACAACGCGGACACTTCTCACCATTGGCGTTGACAACAGCAATACTTAGGTATTCCAAATTTGCTGAATAGGTCAAGTCGCTAGGAATAGATTCCACAAGTTCGGCTTGCGAAGCAATAAATAAATATTGCAAGTCGCTTCCCAGCGAGGTTAACCGTTCGAGTAGAGCAGAATCTGTCACGTGCAGAAGCACCTTGGCCTCCAGGGAAGAACCAATCGCTTTGGCATTACGCGCCGCTTCCATTACCTTATTAACCTCGGCACGCACTTCACGCAGGCTCTGCCATTTTTCTTCAAGCTCGGGATTGTGCCATTGTTCTAGTGGTTCCAGCCAACCTGATTGAAATACAGATTTAGATGCAACAGCGTAGGGCATATGCTGCCAGATATCCTCGGCAGTATGACAAAGTACGGGGGCGATCGCCTTCGCCAAAATTTCCAAGCACAGAGCAATCACAGTTTGGCAACTGCGTCGTCTGGGAGAATTAGCAGCACTGATGTAGAGACGATCTTTGCCAATATCCAAATAGAAATTAGACAAATCTACGGTGCAGAAATTCTGTACGGTTTGGAAGAAGCGGAAGAACTGGAAATTGTCAAAGGCATCGGTGATTTCCAGGCAGACTTCACGCAGGCGGTGCAGCAAGTAGCGATCCAACTCAGGTAATTGCTCGTAAGTTAACGCATCCTTGGCCGGGTCGAAATCATAGAGGTTGCTGAGTAAGAATCGAGCCGTATTTCGGATTTTGCGAGATACATCACCCATCTGATTCAGAATGGTTTTGCCGATCGGGACATCCGCACTATAGTCAACACTAGATACCCACAGACGCAACACATCTGCACCATAGGGCGGTTCTTGCTTTTGATCTTTGCCGCCATCAATCACTATCATCGGGTCGATGCCGTTCCCCATTGACTTACTCATCTTGCGACCATGTTCGTCAACCGTAAAACCGTGGGTAAGAACGGTCTTGTAGGGTGCGCAACCATTAGCTGCGACGCTTGTCAGCAAAGATGATTGAAACCAGCCGCGATGTTGATCTGAACCTTCTAAATACAAATCAGCGGGATAGGCTAACTCATCTCTTTGTTTGAGAACGGCAGCCCATGAGGAACCAGAGTCAAACCACACATCCATCGTATCCGTACCTTTGAGGTAAGTGATGCCGTTATTGCGATACGGGAGTGGCAGCAACTCTTCTACGCTTAACTCCCACCAGATATCAGAACCCTTTTCGCGGATTAGTTCTTGGATATGGTCAATAGTTTCGGCATTGAGCAATACTTCTCCTGTTTCCGTATCGTAAAACACGGGAATCGGTACGCCCCAGTTACGCTGGCGCGAAATACACCAATCAGAGCGTTCCTGCACCATGGAAGTAATGCGATTCTGTCCGATCGCGGGAATCCATTTAACAGAGGCGATCGCCTGCAATGCCGAGTCGCGAAATCCTTCCACTGAGGCAAACCATTGCTCTGTTGCCCGCACGATCGTTGGTTTTTTGGTGCGCCAATCGTAGGGATATTTGTGTAAATATGGCTCTTCCTTGAGTAGCGCACCCTTCTCGGTGAGGGCATCAACCACAGCGGCGTTGCCTTCTTTAAGTACGTTCAGTCCCGCAAATTGGCCAGCTTCTGCCGTAAAAATACCGCGATCGTCAACGGGAGCCAGGATTCCCAGCCCATACTTTTTACCGATCACATAGTCATCTTGCCCGTGTCCTGGGGCAGTATGTACCAGACCCGTACCTGATTCTGCCGTGACGTGCAAACCAAGCAGAATAGGACTTTGACGGTCAAATAGGGGATGTTGAGCGATCGTATGTTCTAGTACTTCACCAGGGAAAGTAGCCTTCACAACAAATTCCTGCTCAAATGTCGCTGCCAGGTTAGCTACCAAATCAGTGGCAACGATGTAATATTTGTCGCCTGCAGCCACAATGCTATAGCTGAGGTTGGGATTAACACTAATCGCTAGGTTAGCAGGAATTGTCCAGGGTGTTGTCGTCCAGATCAGGGCATTAAGACGATCTCCGAGATTACTTGTAAATTCACCCAGAGCCGCCTGCAATTTTTCACTCAACTGCGTGACAGGAAAGGCCACGTAGATACTACGGGAAGTATGCCCTTCAGGATATTCCAGTTCTGCCTCGGCCAATGCTGTTTGCGAGCTAGGCGACCAATAGACGGGCTTCAGACCACGATATATATAGCCTTTGAGGGCCATTTGCCCAAAAACAGATATTTGTGCCGCCTCGTACTCAGGCTTCAGTGTGTAGTAAGCATCATTATAGTCACCCCAAATTCCCCAGCGCTTAAACCCTGCGGATTGCTCAGCGATCGCCCCAAGTGCAAAATCCCGAGCGCGATGACGCAACTCAAGCGGAGTTAGGTTTTTACGCTCCTCGGACTTCATATTCTGGATGACTTTAAGCTCTATCGGCAAACCGTGGCAGTCCCAACCCAACACATAACGCACTTTGCGGCCACGCATGATTTGATAGCGATTGATGATGTCCTTAAGAATTTTATTTAAGGCATGTCCCATATGCAGACTGCCATTGGCATAGGGGGGGCCATCATGCAAAATAAACTTCTCGCCCTGATTATTGGCAGCTAAGTCCTCATAAATTCCCTGTTCTGCCCAATACTGCTGAATTTGCGGTTCTCTAGCTTTAGCATTAGCGCGCATAGAAAATTCAGTCTGGGGCAGGTTAACTGTGTCTTTATATTCGGGCGTTTCTGAGATCTTAGAAGTCATGTTCGTTATCTAGGGCAGTCATTGTTATTATTGTGCAGGATCTGCATTTGATCTAGACATGCAGCAAGATCTGCGTTTGAAAATCCACAAAATTATGCAGAATGATTGAATTGAGCAATAATCGATCAATACTAACTCAACACCAAAATATCACAATATTGTCCGCTCCAATGCTGTTATGGGGAGACGGTTCAACCCAAAAACATAGGGTGAATCAAATGACTAAATAGGTAAATTTGATTTATTGAAGTCTACTTATTAAATCGCCGCGACGAAAGGTTGCAGATAGCTGCTGCAAGGAAATCTCTTGTTCCCCATAAAGATTCTGAAGCGCCTGTTGAATATCCTGTAGTGAGGCATTGAAATAAGTTCCACCATTTTGTTCAATAAGCTGCTGAGCGGATTGGAAGTTTTGATGGCTAATATCTCTTATTTGAATATTTATATCAACAAGGAGTCTTCGTCCCATTTGCATTGCAATAAAGCATGAAGCATAGCGAACAAAGTCTGGGTCATTAGGCTCTGGTCTTTTGCGGCGATTTTCTGCAATTCTGTAAAGTTGGACAGCTATTACAACTTGCGATCCATTCAATTGTTCGGTGAATATTGAATCATACAGTCTTCCAAAATGCTCACGAGAGAAGAATTTCGCCTGATGAGGCTTCTCTCTCCAAACAGATAGCACTGCTTCAGCAGCTACTCCTGAAGTAATATCTGTAGGTCGAGTACTAGAATCAGAGCGCTTACTCCGATAGTTAAATCCTAATTGCTGAATATCCATTTCTAATCTTTGCTGGCGTACATCATTAGCACGTAAATCTTTAAGATCTACTGGATTTTGGCTATTAGCAGCATAAGTAATTTTTTGAACTAAGCCTTCATTCTCACGAGGTAATTGATAAAGTCGAATAAGAACATATGCTTTGGCATTTTGATGAATTAAATCAGGTTCCTGCAAGGTTTTGAATATAGTCATGCATGTTTGACCGCCGTTAATAATTTGCAAGTTTTCGACACGCACCTGATAATCACCATCTTGTAATGCGTTATATGAAAAGCTGTCACAAGTCAGAGTTACACCATTATTGTAAAAGTAAAAATTATTATTTTCATCACTGGTTAAAGTATGACGAATACCCTCGTTGACGCGATTTCCTTGCAAGCCTAAGTAGCGACGAATATTACGCTCTAACAATCGTTCCCCATGTCGCTCAATAATTGCTGCAACTTCAGTAACGGAAATTCTGCCTACTAGTACTCGGCTAAACTCCATATCTTCAACTATAGCTTTGCCACTTAGCTGCAAAGTATCTTTTACTGGTCTGGAAGCTTGAAGGATTTTGACTAAGCGTTCGTGATTAGCATGTTCCCACGTAACCTGATCGCCAAAACCAGTGCGTTCAATAGCTTCCTGAGCAGATGCATTCCATTTCAGCCCATTGTTACAAGCTAGCGCCCGAACTTGTGGAATATAGCCATCCCGAATCAAGCTACGGGCTTCTTCTACTTTTGCGAGTAGTCGTTCATTAATATGTTCTAGTCTAGCTGCTGGATTAAATAAGTACTGAATTGCGGTTACTAAACTTTCTATACCTTCCTCAGGAAAGTTAGAGTTTCCTTCTAGATTATTCTTATACTTCACTTGAAATAAACTAACTGTAAATTCGCCATCATACTCTTCAGAGATATGCATAGCATCTACTCCAAAGTCGCCACTACCTTCGGTTAAGCAATCAAAAGCTTCGTCGCTCTCTAAATCCAAGATGGTTTGAACACATAGATACACAAACGCCAGAGACTTGAGCCTACCTTCATCTCTTATGCGTAACTCTTCAGAAGACTTGTGACGAATATCGTTAACGACTGATGCTAAGCGTTGGTCAATAATAGATGCATTGATATTCATGTATTAATCTATCGAGTTGATTGTCAGCAGCTTATCTGATTCAGCTTAACGTTGCCCATCACCCGCCGCTAGTAACCTCTGCATCATAACCGATCGGCTTTCGGCGGTCGGTGAGCATGGCCGTTGTTATGGGGCGATCGCCTACTGGCATATACTTGTTGCCTACAACAGCAAACCATAATTTTTTGCAGACTCCAACGAAATATCTGGAAGATTACGAAGCATATCATCCCAAGTAGTCTGTGCTTGCAAGGCTTCTACTACAATCGGAAGTGGTTCGGCAAGAATTACTTGGAAATCTGCCTCTTCCGAAAGCTGAATCTTATACGCTAATTGCTCTTGGGGTGGAGTAAACCGAGTGATGACTCCTGCTTTGTTACCTCTTGCATCAACTCGATACCAACCAATCTCAGGCAAATAAATTGCATTGAAACCATGCAAGCTGTAAGGTGCGCCATTGTCATCAATACTCAATCGCTGATAACAAAATCCTACTGGAATCTGATTTGCTCGTAATAGGGCTGCCAATAAATGACTTTTAGCAAAGCAATATCCTGTTTTGTGTCGAAGAACATCTGAAGCTCGGCAAGTTAGAGGATTCATTTGATAGTCAAAACTGTGAAAAATCTCGTCTCGCACCCATTCAAAACAGGCTTGTGCGATTCCGTACCGGATTCGTCCCGCCGCCATTGGGGTCTCTTTTCCCACTGCGATCTTTTCAGCACGTTCCATAATTTCAGGATGCTGCCAGTCGATAACTTCACTAACCTTTAAATACTGTTCCATTGTCTCACCTGTGCTTTATACACTCTCATTGCCGCGATCGACTGCGATATCAAGTTTTTGAAACATAAAGCGCAATTGTGAAAGCTACCGCAGCCGCGATCGCAGCTAATGTCCGAATGTGATTCCAGAACGTCCAATCGGCCAGGTATTTTGCCCACAAGGTTGCGCCTTCAGTGCTGTTGGGATCGGCGATCGCCAGTTCATTATTCAGCGGTACATTAAAGGCGATCGTTACTCCTATTGTGCCAATCAGATAGAGTAAGCTACCTACTAATAAATAAACAGCATCAGGTTGAGACAGTTTTGATAGCGTAGAGACAGTCAGCAACAGACAAGTTGCCGCCGTTCCGAACAGAGCTGTCATAAACAACGGATTGATAGCTGTGATATTGATGGATTGCATGGCGGCAATCCCTTGTGCTGGCTGGAGTCGCGACAGGGCATTCATGACAAAGGTGGAGAATGCAAAGAAAACTCCTGCGATTAAGGCACAACCGATTACTGAAATAAATTTCAATGCAAATAGGTACGTCATTAGCATAAATCCTCAGAAACGATTTGATTTAGCGATCGCTCAACAGGTAATCTCGAACTCTCATCGGAAACTCTCAAGCTACGCCCAAACAGATGGAACGAAGCGAGATCGCAATAAAAATCATTGACCCTTAACCCACACTGGAGTAACCCATGTGAACTGAGGTGGCTCGGCGATTAAAGTTTCAACTTCTTTGAGATATGCGGCATAGCTATCTGTTTTCAAGAAGTCTTGGGATGCCTCCAAACTTGTGTATTGCTGGAATGCACAAATTCGATCGGGGTCATCGTTATCAAAACAGTAAAAATAGGCTTCATGACCGGGGTTTTTAGAGATGTTCGGCTGCATATAACGCTCCCAAATCTTACGGACTTCATCGCGATTTCCTGGTTGGGTTTTGTGCTGAATCAAAAGAGCTATCTTAGCCATGTAATTTCTCCATGAGGTTGGAGATCGATCTAAATATATTGTCAGAAATCGTCATAGTATTATTCTAAATGAAGTCATATTAACGCGATCAAACTAGATTTTAATCGATCGTCAACTGCCATTTATCACTCGTTCAGACACTTCACAAATACCGCCTGGTGGAATGGTTTCATATTGCCGAACATCATCTACACTAGATTTTTTTTAGACAGCAAACATTGTTAATGCAACTAGACAACCGAACTGAATAGCCAAACATAATACTCGAAAAAGTGGATTCAATCCAGCAATATGGATAGCTGAGTGGATGAGCCGAAATGTAATATACGCGATAGCTAGAACATTGATCGCTATTCCAGAAATTCCTCGCACGGTTATCAAGAACACCACGCCCAGATACAGTGGCAAATTCTCAACCAAGTTGGATTGAACTCGAAAAAGTCGCCACAGTAAACTTGCGTCATTTTGAGTGCCAAAATCTTTCACCGCGCCACCAGTTGCTAAATGCCGAATCCTGACGGCGAGTAGAAGACAAACGATCGCGATCGTCCATCCGATAAAAACCACTAATCCCCAAAGTGGGATGGTCATTGCTTGAATATGTGGCATCATTTGTGAAGTGAAACGACTATCGATAGTTTAGAAAAATTGCGAGTCAGGACGCTAGAAAAAAATTGCTCAGTTTTGGGATATTCTTGCGCTCAGAGTCGTCGCCATTGGCTGGGTGTCTTGCCCAGGATGCTTTTGAAACATCGAGTTAGATGACTGGAATCGCAAAAGCCTACCCTGAACGCAATCTCGGCAATATCCAGATTGCTGGATTTCAACAGGTATTTCGCCCGCTCGATCCGCTGCTGCAAAATATATTGATGCGGTGTAATACCTAGACTTTTCTTAAACAATCGTAAGAAATGATAAGGGCTAATTTGGGCGATAGCACTCAACTCAATCAGCTTTAAATCTCGGTCGAGATGGCTGTTTATATAGTCAGTTACCAGCGTCGATTTTGCAGCAGATAGCCCATCAGCATAGCTAGAAAGCCTTGGTAATGTCGTGCAATAGTTGCGGAGTAAATGAATTGCTAACGCCGTTTTTAGGCTATCTACGAGTAAATTGCTGCCGATTCCACCCGCTGCTAATTCCGCACTCAAAGTAGCAAAAATAATTTGAATTAGATCGTCTCGTTCGCTCATAAACTGAGGTCTTAGCTCGATTCGATCGGGATTTATCCAGTCTTGCCCGATTTGTTGAAGTAGTGAATGTTCGATCGCTAAAATGCCAAACTGCACAGTAGTATTCCAATTGCAGCGATGGGAGATTCCCGCCGGAATGATGGCAATATCACCCAATTGTCGCCGTTCAGTTTCCCGTGTACCATCCAACCAGCGATCGCCGACCAATCCACGATCTCCTGGTGCATTTGGCAACCCACAAGCGATGACATGCATCGTATGTTGATGCTCGGCAATCTCAAACTTGGGCTGATGATGGAGTTCGACATATAGATTTTCCCAGCCGGAACTAGTCAGGACAGCCGGATTTGGTACAAATGAATCGGACGCTTTGACTTGGCGGTAGTCAATTGTTTTTGTGGGTGGTTCTGACACTATTTCCTCCGTGGCTGAAGCATACAATGCATAATAATTCGATCGGCTATGGGTAATCCAGCTTCAACTTCCTTTAGTCTAAGCTGTTGAAACCCATTCGTCAGCGCAGCTTCATCAACTGGGTGAAACCCCAGGCTTGAGTAGAAAGGGGCATTCCAGGGAACATCTCGAAAGGTTGATAACGATACAATCTTATAGCCCTGCTGTCTTGCCCACAGACAAACCGTATTCACCAAAGCCGAGCCAATTCCTCTACGCCCATGTTCGGGTTCGACATCTATTTGTTGGAGATAGAGGGTGTTATCTACTCCACGAGCGATCGCATACCCAACTACTGTCTCATCTAGATCCACAGCAACCCACACCTGTCCCACTTGGAATTGTTGCTGCACAAAGTCTAGTGGCAGTGGAGCAGCATCAACCAAAAAGGCATAGGGAGTATCGAGAAACAGACCAGCGGCTGACTGTTCGATGTGAGCCAGTAAGGGTAATTCTTCAACACGAGCAGATCGGACTCGATACCCTGCTTCAAGAACTGTCATGGGTTGCAAATATTATTCTGATAACATCTTACATTCATTGAGAATCTCACTTTATCAATTGCGGGTAAATCATTGCGGCGTTGCATAATAAGGCTATGAAATGACGTAAAACCTGATGAATTGTCCAACATGTGATTCAACTAATTGCAGTAAAAACGGTAAACAGAAAGGTAAGCAGAACCACATTTGCAAAGATTGTGGACGACAGTTTATCGAAGACTATGCACTGCCTGCTGGTTACTCGGACGAGTTCAAACAGGAATGTCTGAGAATGTATGTTAATGGCATGGGGTTTCGAGGCATTGAACGAGTTAAAGGTGTGCATCACACAACTATCATTACTTGGGTCAAACAAGTGGGTGAACAACTGCCCGATGCCTATGCCCCGAGACAATTCCCGAAGTCGGTGAACTGGACGAATTGGAAACCTTTGTCGGCTCAAAAAAACAAGCTTTGGCTGTGGACAGCCGTTGACCATTTCAGAAAAGGGATTTTAGGTTGGGTCTTAGGTGACCATAGTGCTGAAACCTTCCGACCCTTGTGGGCGATCGTTGCCAGTTGGCAGTGCTATTTCTATGTCACGGATGGTTGGTCGGTCTATCCATGCTTTATTCCAGACGGTGACCAGATTGTGAGTAAAACCTACATGACAAGGGTGGAGGGTGAAAACACCCGATTACGACATTATTTAGCTCGGCTACATCGCAAGACTCTCTGTTATTCCAAATCAGTAGAAATGCTGGCACACTCGATTCGGTTATTACTTCACTCACCTTACGCGGATACCTGAGAAGGCTTCAGGGACTGCCACGCAGCAAATGCTTGCTTCAGTGCCTGAAGGTACAACTTCGATTTAAGCGCAAAATGATTTTGCTTAGACTGCAGCTTCAATACCTCCAATTTGATAT
>JANMRU010000528.1:0-4375 GCA_031388585.1 Pseudanabaena sp. SOY_30_concoct_251
AATTCTCAAGCGAATCAACTCGCCCATTACCTCAAAGAGCGCGGTGTCAGCTCAGAGACATTAGTTGGCATCTGTATAGAACGGTCTCTAGAGATGGTGGTAGCAGTCCTGGCAGTTCTCAAAGTAGGAGGAGCCTATATCCCCCTCGACCCCAACTATCCCCCCGACCGCCTGGAGTTCATGCTACGCGATGCGCAACTATCCCTCCTAATAACTACCGAAAACCTCGTGTCACAGTTGGGTGAGTTGAGCGATCGCCAGATGCAACTGATTTGTCTCGATACCCACTGGGCAGAAATTACTACCCGCAGCGATCGCAACCCCAACAACTCAGTACAACCAGAGCAACTCGCCTATACGATCTATACCTCAGGCTCGACGGGAACTCCCAAAGGCGTGATGGTAACCCACCGCAGCTTAGTCAATGTTTACTGGGCATGGGAGTCAGCCTATAAGTTGCGCAGCCGCACCCACAGTCACCTCCAGATGGCTAATTTCTCCTTTGATGTATTTGCGGGTGACCTGGTACGGGCACTATGTTCTGGTCGCAAACTCGTGCTCTGCCCCAGGGAATTCCTCCTCGCTCCCGCACAGCTCTACCAACTGATACGAGATCAAGAAGTAGATTGTGCCGAGTTCGTGCCTGCGGTAATCCGCAACCTGATTGAGTATTTGGACAAGACGGCGCAGAATCTCGACTTCATGCAGATATTGGTCGTGGGTTCCGATAGCTGGTACGTGCAGGAATATCTTGCCTTCCAACGCTTCTGTGGTCCCCAGACCCGCTTGATTAATTCTTATGGTGCGAGTGAAGCCACGATTGACAGCAGCTATTTTGAAATTGGGGCGGTTAACTTACCCGCCGATGCGCTAGTGCCGATTGGCAAACCGTTTGGCAATATGCAACTCTACGTGCTCGATGCGAATATGCAACCTGTTCCAGTGGGAGTACCTGGCGAACTGCACATCGGTGGAAGCGGACTGGCGCGAGGTTACTGCAATCGTCCTGAGTTGACGCAGCAGAGGTTTATTCCTAACCGATTTAGTGCTGACCCGCAAGCGAAGTTATATAAGACGGGAGACCTGGTGCGGTTCCTGCCGGACGGCAATTTAGAACTGCTGGGACGGATCGACAATCAGGTGAAACTGCGTGGTTTCCGCATTGAGTTGGGTGAAATTGAGGCGGTATTGAGTCAGCATCCATCTGTGGTGCAGACGGCAGCGATCGTGCGGGAGGATGTGGCAGGCGATAAGCGTTTAGTTGCCTACCTGGTGGCTGTGGAGTCGGAAGCGAGCGTCAACGACCTGCGCCAGTTCCTCAAAGAGCGTCTGCCTGAGTATATGGTGCCTGCGGCGTTTGTCTTCCTAGATGCTCTGCCCCTTACACCTAATGGCAAAGTCGATCGCCGTGCCTTACCTGCACCAGATCTAACTCAGCAACTAGAAAAAAGCTTTGTCGCGGCAAGAAATCCAAATGAGCAGACGCTTGTAGGAATTTGGTCGGAAGTATTAGGTGTCGAACAAGTTGGAATTTATGATAGCTTCTTTGAACTCGGAGGACATTCTTTACTAGCCACCCAACTCGTTTCACGGGTGCGGGCGGCTTTCCAAGTGGAATTGCCTTTACGAAAGCTATTTGAAGCTACGACAGTTGCAGCCCTGGCGGAGTGCATTCAAGACTTGCAGCATGACGATACACCGCAGCGATCGGCACCGCCATTGCAAGCCATTCCTAGAGATGGACAATTGCCCCTATCCTTTGCCCAACAGCGGTTGTGGTTTCTCGATCGCTTAGAGCCAGACAGTGCTTTTTACAACATCTTTTCGGCTGTGCGCCTGCAAGGCTATCTGAATCTGACTGCCCTAGAACGCAGCCTGGATGAAATTGTGCGCCGCCACGAAGCCTTACGCACCAATTTTATTACCCAGGATGGGCAAGCCATTCAGATCGTTCATCCAACGCTTGATTGGAAGCTTGCCATAGTAGACTTGCTCCATTTGCCTGAGCACGAGAGAGAGGCAGAAACTCAGCGGTTAGCGATCGCGGAGTCGCAACGACCGTTTAATCTGGAACGAGATCCGCTAGTCCGAGCTACGTTAGTGGTTGTGGGAGAGGCAGAGTGCGTATTATTTCTGACCATGCATCACATCGTCTCCGATGGTTGGTCGATGGGAGTATTTGTGCGAGAGATTGTTACGCTTTATGCTGCTTTCCGCCAGGGCAGACCTTCACCGCTACTCGAACTGTCGATTCAGTATGCTGATTTTGCTGTCTGGCAGCGGCAGTGGTTGCAAGGAGAAGTGCTACAGGCTCAAATCGACTACTGGCAACAGCAACTTGCGAATATCCCATCTGTATTAGAACTGCCCAGCGATCGCTCCAGACCTGCTGTTCAAACTTTCCGTGGTGCGCAAAAGGTTTTTACACTCCCAGCCGAACTCACGAAAGCGCTTGATTCGCTCAGTCAGCGAGAAGGTGCTACCCAGTTCATGACGCTACTAGCTGCGTTTGATGTGCTGCTATATCGCTATACAGAGCAAACAGATATTTTAGTTGGTTCTCCCATTGCCAACCGCCATCAAGGTGAAATAGAAGACTCGATTGGATTCTTTGTAAATACGCTTGTTCTCCGTACCGACCTGTCTGGGAATCCCAGTTTCCAAGAATTACTGGAACGAGTGCGGGAGATGACCCTGGCAGCCTATGCCCATCAGGATTTGCCGTTTGAGCTGCTGGTGGAAGCTTTACAGCCAGAACGCAACTTAAGTCATTCTCCCCTATTCCAAGTGGCATTCGTGCTTCAGAACGCTCCAATGCCGAAGATAGAGCTATCTGAGTTGACCTTGAGTCCATACACCGCTGATACCCAAACGTCAAAGTTCGATTTAACGTTGACGCTAGAAGCAACGGAAGAGGGCTTAATGGGTCTGTGGGAATACAACACAGATTTGTTTGAGGCTGAAGCGATCGCGCTTATGGCAGGACACTTCCAGACTCTACTAGAGAGTATTGTTGCCAATCCAGAGCAGCAAGTACGTGAATTGCCTATGCTGACTGCATCTGAGCAACACCAGTTGCTAAATTGGAACAACACCCAAACTAACTATCCGCATCATTTGTGCATCCATCAAGTGTTTGAACAGCAAGTGGAACGCACGCCTGATGCTATTGCTGCTGTATTTGCAGATCGACAGCTCACCTATCGCGAACTCAATGCGCGCGCCAATCAACTAGCTCGTTACTTGCAAACCTTAGGGGTGGGAGCAGAAATATTGGTAGGAATATCTGTTGAGCGCTCTCTAGACTTAATCGTGGGGATGCTAGGTATTCTCAAAGCAGGCGGAGCCTACGTACCGCTCGACCCCAACTATCCCCAGGAACGCTTGAGTTACATGCTGGCAGATGCCCAGGTATCAGTCTTGCTCACACAACAGGAACTAGTCGAACGACTCCCCGAACTGCAAGTCAAGATAGTTTGCCTGGATGCCGACTGGCAAACTATTGACGCTGAAAGCAAAGACAATCTTTCATGCGAAGTGACCGCAGATAATCTGGCTTACGTGATCTATACCTCAGGCTCCACTGGCCAACCCAAGGGGGTTATGGTTCCCCATCGAGCTGTGAATCGATTGGTGTTAAATACTGATTACGTGCAATTAAACGCAGGCGATCGCATTGCCCAGGCTTCTAATGCGTCGTTCGATGCCGCCACCTTTGAAATCTGGGGAGCGCTGCTGAATGGGGCGAGACTAGTGGGAGTTCCTCAGGACATCGTGCTTTTGCTTTCAGAATTCGCGGTCTATATCCGAGAGCATGGCATCAGCGTACTGTTCTTGACCACGGCGCTGTTCAATCAGATTGCTAGCTTTGTGCCACAAGCATTCGGTTCGCTGCGCTATCTGCTATTTGGCGGTGAGGCGGTCGATCCACGCTGGGTGAGAGAAGTTCTGCAAAATGGCGCTCCCCAGCATCTGCTGCACGTATATGGCCCCACAGAGAACACGACTTATTCTTCCTGGTTCTTAGTGCAGGAGGTACCTGAAACAGCGACAACGATTCCCATCGGTTATCCGATCGCGAACAGTCAAATCTACCTTTTAGATCGCAATCTGCAACCAGTGCCTGTAGGCGTACCTGGGGAGTTGCATGTGGGTGGTGATGGCTTGGCGCGGGGATATCTGAACCGCCCAGAATTGACAGAAGAGAAATTCATTCCCAACCCATTTAGCAACGACCCACAGGCGCGTTTATATAAAACGGGAGACCTGGTGCGCTATGTGCCCAATAATATCCCAGATGGCAGCATTGAATACATCGGACGCATCGACAATCAGGTGAAAATTCGTGGCTTCCGCATCGAATTGGGTGAGATCG
>JANMRU010000015.1:0-3846 GCA_031388585.1 Pseudanabaena sp. SOY_30_concoct_251
ATTGCATGAGGTGGAGGTAGCTTTGCCAAGCCAAATCACAGTTTCACTTCTTGGAAGCATATCAATTGATGGCGAGATCATCAAAGATCGCCCATCAGTCGCCTATATTCATGAATTTTTTGGTGATAGCAGTCCGCCAGAACAGTTTCATTCAATGATTGATTGTTCATTGATTCTCCCAGGCTATGAAGGAGCTGTTCTTTCTGACGAGTGTGAGGGAAAATGTTTGACATGGGAGCGCTATGGTAGAGCGGTTGCAGAAGCTATCCAATCGATTCAGTCACCTTTCACGCTGATTGGAAATTCGATGGGAGCGATGGTTGCAATTTATGCAGCTATGAATACTTCTTTGATTGATAAAATTATCCTATATAGGATCCCAAGATTTGGAGAAGCACGATTATCGTTGAGGAAGAAGTATCAAGAGATTTCGCACTCCATTACTGATGAAAATACTTACACCCAGTTTCTTAGAGCAATTAATGAACACACCGATCCAAGTGTTATGAGGGTTTTAGAGAAAACCAGATGGAATATTGCTAGGAAGCTATATGATGGAGCATCGCTTTCTGATCTCGATCCGACGGTTCTGCATCAAATTAAGCAATCAGTTATTTTAGTTGAGCATGATTTTAAGAAAGATTATCTTCATCCTAAAGAAGCTTATGATTCATTGCAGTCTCTGTTAGCGAAATTTTGAGTGTTTTTGTGGTTTTTCATTAAAATTAAGAGTTTTAAAATGTTGTCTTAATTGATAGCAAACTAGGCTAACAAATCGTTGCAGCGGCGGAATAAAGATGGTTGGTTAGGATGACTAACCGCCGCTGAACTCAATCGTTGTACTGCTTCGCTTTAAGGTGTTGGAACTTCCCGAAGACCTAACCCTTTGATATCAATCTCTTCTTTATCACCCCGTAATAAGATAGTGAACTCGGTAATTCCTAGTTCAATTCGAGCCTTACCAAAAGAAGTCTTACAGATAGCATATTGCGCGGCTTTCTCGTCACTCGCTTCGGGATATTGTTCTTTGAATTCTGAAAATTCAATTTGAAATTGCTTGCGGTTGGAGTCTTTTAACCAGCCGCCATAGCTCTGGACATATCTCTCACCGTTGAAGTAGTTTTGATAAACTGTGTCTAGCTCTTCAATCGCAACTTTTGTAAATGAGCTATCTAGAAGTTTTAATTTGCTGATCTTTCTGCCCTCAAATGAGATTTCTGCACTCTTCCATGAATTGGGCCTGTTATCTAACAACAACTCACTTCTACCAGTTTCAATATTGACAAACGTCTGTCCCCAACGCAGGTTCATTGTCCCTACTTTAGCAAACAACGTCAACTGCCAAATTAAGCCCCCTCGGATCTCTGGTTGAATACTAAACAAATCTTTACGCTCCAACTTATACTCAGCCCCTTGAGAAAACTTCTTATTATCGGTGTTCTTTAAGTTCAATCTTTCTGAATAAAGTTTCGCCATAACTTCTGCTGAAGGATCGTCGGGATTGGGCAACACTAACCTTGCTATGGCGAGTTCCACCAATGCAGCCATTTCTGAATCAATTTGATGAGTAATGCTTGGATCAGAAGCGTCACTTGCGTCAATACTTTGCAGACAAAATTCTCTAGTCGCAGGGTCTAAATAGGATTGCAGGCTTTCCCAGCGTGTCTTGACCTGAGTCAACAGCCCCCCCATGATGAAAAACTCATGGTTTTTGTCATCATCAAGCCAGTCCTTGAAAATGTCGTCAATGCGATCGAGAATTCTCAGTAAGTCCTGCTCGTCCTTTCGCCATTGCGAGAAACGCTCCCACCGATCCATCAAAGCTTCATGGGCAAGATCTACCAACTTACCCTGCTCATCAGTCACGAGTAGCCTTGCTCCCATGAGTGCATTCAATACAGATGAAACCTGCTGCTCACCCAAATCCTGCCCTGCAAGATCCAAAAGATGCTGCTTAGACCTGCGATTTCGAGTTGCCCGCACGTCTGAAACTGTACGGATTAATCTCAGGCAAATTCGTTTGGCATAGTCTTGTTCCGCTTCATCTAGCCCTTCATACAATCGCTCTGCATGACCATCTAAAGCACCAAAGATCCCACCCTGCTTCTTGTACTGCTCAATCGTTAGCTTTTTCGCGGTTTGATCCCGATTCTCCCATAGTTCTTTCAAGGCAAATTGCAGCAAAGGTAGGCACTGGTGGTCTTCTCCAATATCGTTAAGAATGAGTTCTAGCAACCCTGCTTCAAGAGAGTACCCATGCTCACTCGCAGGGCGAGTAATGGCTTCTTTTAATCCCTGTTTGTCCAGAGATGAAACATATACAGCTTGTTTTTGAATCAGGTCAGTTAACTTGCCATAGTCCAGACATACGTCTAAAAAGTCAACTCGGATTGTTAGCACCACTGCTAATTTTTTATCGCCTGCTTCTGCAATTTGCATCAAAAGCTTAATAAAGCGATCGCGATCATCTTTCCTGGAGCATTGCGTAAAAACTTCTTCAAACTGATCGACCACCAATAAAAACTGTTGAATGCCAGGAATCTCTTCAATTAAGGCGGTAATTCCATTTGCATCATGCCTAACAAAATCCGAAACTTTGTTGATTTTTCGAGATTTATTAAGCTTAGTGAGAATTTCTTCAAATGCTGTAGTCAGTTTCCCTAAGGGATCAGAACCTGGAATAATTGGGTGTAGAACACACCATCCCTGTTTTTTAATTTTGGTCATGAGCTTAGCACGAACAACGGAAGATTTACCACTTCCTGAAGCACCAATCACGGGCACAAAATTATCTCTACTAAGCTTTTCAATGAGTGTTTGCACTATATCCTCTCGTCCAAAGAAGAGATGCTCAGTGTTTTCATTAAATGCTTCCAATCCTTGATAGGGACAATCTTCAATTACTTGCTTGGGTTGGGCTTGATTGCGGTAATCGACGAGTGCGATCGCGGTGCCCATTCCTGCATGAATTGGTTCTTGACCACTGTGTTCAAGCTCAGTTGAAACAAAGCTAAATAGCCGACTACTATCAATTACTCCTTGAGTATCTGCATTATCTATATGAAGTCCTTTAAGCACCGCAGAGGTAAAAATTCCATGATCTTCTCCTTCCCTTGCTTTTTCAAACTTTCGGCAGGCGGTCATTAGCAAATAGTTTGGCTGATTGAATGCGGCTTGCAAGGGTTGTAAAATTTGCCGCTCTAGCAAAGCTCCAGCGTAGCAACAATCCAGTAACATAACGAGACTGCTCAACTCTGATTTGCCCAGTAGGCTACTCAAACTGCTAAATCTGATTGCCTTGGAACCTTTAGCCGTTGAGCCAGAAACTGCGATATAGCCTTCTTGTTCATCGCTTGTCGAATCAGTTACCGAAAAGCCATGTCCTGCAATATAGATCACAACTTCTTGCTTGTTTGCCCGTTCCTGCAAGAACGTTTTTAGTTCCTGGTTAAATTCATCGCTAGAAACGGGCTTCTCGGGAGAAATTTGCCAGCGATCTTCTAGTGTTTTTTTTCTAGGCAATCGAGTGACTTTGTAGTTGTGCCGCTCAAGAAGTTTTGCAATCGCTTCAGCATCGACTGTTGCTTTAGGGAGGTTCCTAAAGTATGGTTCATATTGAGAAATTCCAACTACCAGCGCATACTTTGCCATGTGTTTAAGAGGAGCTTAAGTTTTCCTGGTCAATGCATTATACCCTGAACGTTCGATTAGTTGTAGAATGACATCACTGATAAGTGAGTTTACTTGACGAGGTGAGTATGTCCGACATCCTCTTCACCGCGGCTGTGGTCGCCGGCCTGGCGGCGTCGCCCGCCGACATCGCGCTCGGCATCGACACCGACTGGC
>JANMRU010000062.1:0-2652 GCA_031388585.1 Pseudanabaena sp. SOY_30_concoct_251
CCAACACCCACAGCTACTCCAACAGCTACTGCTACTCCAACAGCTACTGCTACTCCAACAGCTACTGCTACTCCAACAGCTACTGCTACTCCAACAGCTACTGCTACTCCAACAGCTACTGCCACTCCAACAGCTACTGCCACTCCAACAGCTACAGCTACTCCAACAGCTACTGCCACTCCAACAGCTAGCCATTGGGACATTGCCCGCGTTCAACAGTTGCTAACTGATAAGGGATTTTATGGTGGCAACATCAACGGTATTGCTGGTATAGCGACCAGGACTGCAATTGTTAAAGCGCAACAATTCTATGGTCTTCCCTCTACAGGTATTGCTGATTCTGCCACGATCACTGCTCTCGCAAATGATCCTCGCTATCCGAAGCCCTGTCTTTCGTTGGGACAAGTGAGAATGTTTGTATCCGTACAGGGGGTTGGGGAAAAGAACGGTAAACCAGATGCTGGTGTAAGAAGAAGGGAGTTTCGACATGGAGAAATCCATCCTGACGGTAAACGAATTTGTAATAATGGTGTTTGGATACGTTTACGATGAAAAAGATTTGCATAACATCCGCCGATACATCGCCGCGAATCCCTTAAAATGGGAAGGCGATCGCGAAGACCAACAACAACGCAAGGGATAAGCATTTGCCAGATCGTCTCCGCATATGACATAGACAAGCGATCGCACCAAAACCCAACCGATTGTTGTAATCTCGATCTAAACAGATTTCAACGGCTTTATGACACAAATTATCCCCATCGAGCTTGAAGACGGCACCGTTATCTACATGGAAGCCAATGATGATGGCAAACAACCTGGCAGCGAACCCAAACGAGGAATAAACCCCACCGAGCCACAAAAACAGGTCACCCAACATTTTCAAGAGATTCAGAAAACCGTGCGCGCCTACACTGCCTATACCCTGGCAGCCTTTAAGAATTTAGCGATCGCCGAGGTTAGCGAAGTCAATCTAGAATTTGGGGTTAAAGTCAACGTTACGTCGGGAATTCCTTTTATCGCGTCGGGTACCGCTGACTGTAATGTGAAAATTTCTGTGAAATGTACATTTCCTAAAACTGCTGACTAGCCGCGCGATCTCTGGGAGAAAACATGCGATCGCCATAGGCAGTGATGACAATACTGTGAAATTGTGGGATCTAGATTTTGAAGATCTGATGGCAAAGGGTTGCGAGTGGTTGCACGATTATCTCTCCCCCAATCCCAACGCCATCGACGGCGATCGCGAGATGTGCGGCATCCCACCGAGAGAGAAGTTAAAAGGAAAAAGTTAAAAGGAAAAAGAAGGCGTTTGCGGAAAGAATTACGAAAAAATAGTCTTTGTGATTGCATATATGCTATCATTTTGGCATGGGAATTAAGATAGTTGTTGACACCAGCGTTTTTGTGAGCGCACTTATTGGCTCTCAAGGCCCTAGTAGAGAACTTATTCGGCGTTGTTTGAAAGGTAATTATCAACCATTAATGGGAAATGCTTTATTCTCTGAGTATGAGTCCGTCATTCATCGCGAAGAAATTATTGCCAAATGCCCCTTATCAACCGAAGAAAATCTAGTCTTACTCGCCTCATTTATGAGCGTCAGTCAATGGATACATATTTACTATCTATGGCGACCAAATTTAAAAGATGAAGCAGATAACCATTTAATTGAATTAGCCATAGCTGGGAATGCTCAAATCATCGCCACTAATAACGTCAAAGATTTCCAGAATGCAGAATTACTTTTCCCAAATCTATCTATTCTAAAACCAGAGCAAATTATTAGGAGCTGATCGTGGCAACATTAACCATTCGCTTACCAGATGACAAACACCTTAGACTAAAAAAACTCGCCGAAAGCCAAGGACTCAGTGTCAATAAACTGATTGAAGAGCTTTCTACCATAGCCCTCGCTGAATTTGACACCCATACAAGATTTAAGCTGCTAGCTGCCCAAGGAAATCCAGAAGCAGGTTTAAAACTACTTGCTAAGTTAGATACCCTGTTGCAATGATGGGATAAAAATTATGAGGGTTATTAGATGCGATCGCAATCTGGAAGCTGTTTTTGAAGAGAATTCCTAACTTTTTGGCAAATATCTCACGCAAGATCCAAAAGCGAAGCTGCATAAAGGCGATAAGACAAGCGATCGCCTCCACAAATGATGGCACCACTGTGAAACTTTGGAATTTAGCTTTTGACGATCTAATTGCGAAGGGTTGCGAGTGGCTGCGCGATTATCTCTCCACCAATCCCAACCCCACCGACGCAGACCGCGAGACGTGCGGCATCCCACCGAGAGAGAAGGAAAAAGGAAAAAGTTAAAAGGCAACGGTGCAACGACGAAAGGCGGATGGGCGATCGGGATATCGATAAATGGCGATCGCGGTAACGATAACGGGATAACGACGAACGGAATGGCGATCGGGTGATGGAGATCGGGTGATGGCGATCGGTGTAAGGGTTTTGCATTTGTCCGACCATCTTCGCATCAAACGCAAGCATTCATCACAAATGCAAAACCCCTCCGATGCCCCCGACGCCCCCGATACGCGATATGCACCACCCGCCACGTGATCGCAAAAACACCACCAAAGCAACATCCGTCACGCGATCGATGTAAGGGTTTTGCATTTGTCCGACCATCTTCG
>JANMRU010000064.1:0-6753 GCA_031388585.1 Pseudanabaena sp. SOY_30_concoct_251
ACTTACTGCTGAGCCAGAATTAATCCTTCTGATCTCAACTGTAGGTGGAATTCACTTGCCTGGTTAATGCCTCAAATATAGTCAAACAGGGATTTCCGCATTCCCTATTGACTCCCGTCTACCTCAGGGACTATGTTAGACAGTCTTCACCGATAACTTTCTATTGCGTCATAATGCTTCAACTCTCACGATACCTCCTTCAACCGCATCTATTCGCAGTCCATACTTGTAGAGTAGTGACATTCCAATCAAAGGGTCAGTCTCTGATTCAGCAACATCAATTTCACGGTACTGCCCATCCCAAAGAATAGTTACAGAATACAGATCAAATAAAGTCTCGCTACCGTCACCCAAAGTAACAATGTCGGAAGCGTTCCACGGTAAATCAAGAGCAGTAATGATTGAAGATGGCAAAGTGAGGAACCCATTGAAACCTGTGTCAATGACAGCATCGATAACTTGCCTTTGCCCGTTTGCATTACCCACAACCAATGGCAATGTTGCTTCACAGCGCCGATTTACAACTCCCTGCATCATTTGGGTTTCACCAAGCTCCGTGAGCCAAAGTGATAAACAGCACGGTGTCCAATACGGATAACCCAAGGTTGAGCATCAGGATGTCGCTTGAATAATTGGTTAGTTGCTGGCAAAACATGATCGGCGACTTCAAAGGCTCCTGTTTCAATATCGATCGCTACGATCTTACCTGTATTGTCAGATTCTACTTGCTGCCTAATGCTCGATTCATAGAGTTCTTGCCCACGCCGAGCTAATTCTTCTTTGCTGTAACGCCGATGACGAACTGCCATAGCTTTTGTGTTGTTAATTTACAATTCCATTATAGCTTTGGGTATTAACCACCAGTATAGAAAACACATTTGGCTCCAGTCTCACGTTTTATCTTTTCTTTGTACTCACCAAAGGACATACCCTTGGGAACAGATGATTCAGGTATATACAAGCAGTTTGGATCTTTAGCCTGAGTCGATGGCTGCGTCGGAGGATTTGATTTTTGAGTCGGTTCTACACAGCCAGAGATTAAGCCTAAGCAGAGCAAAACAATTCCTAAACTTTTCATTCTTGTTTACAACCTTGCGTGAGTTTTGAGGTCTAACTATGTATTAGACTGACTTTTTCTACCTATTAACCTGGCAATTAAAGAGAATGCGTAGTCAGAGGTAAAATTGCTAAAATAGAGATATGAATACACCTGATGGTCGACTCCACCCCCCTACGGTACAGAATTACTTGCGCCAACAAGGGATTCGTTTGCGAGAGCAAGGAAAACGGCTTATCGACATTGCTGCGTACCTTGGTGTGCATCGCAACACAGTTTCACAATGGTGGCAGCAGTATCAGCAAGAGGGAGAGAGTGCGCTATATCAACAACACCGAGGACGTAAATTAGGCGAAGGACGCACCTTGAGTGCAGAGGAGGAAATAAAGGTACAAAGGTTGATGCAGAAGCATTTTCCCGACGAATTGCATATTGATAGTGCCCTGTGGACGCGACGGGCAGTACAAGAATTGATTGCCCAAGAATGTGGTGTGAAGATGCCTATCCGCACTGTGGGTGAATATCTGAGACGATGGGGATATACGCCTCAAAAGCCGCTCAAACGTGCCTATGAGCAGGACCCCAAAGCAGTCAAGCACTAGTTAGAGTATGAGTATCCAAGCATTAAGCAACGCACACAAGAGGAATGTGGGGAAATTGCTTGGGGAGATGAGTCTGGGTTGCGTTCTGATGATCGCTCGGGTCGAGGTTACGCCCCCGTGGGTCAAACTCCAGAGATTCACTTGAGTCAAAAGAAACGAGTGCGGGTGAATTTTATTGCTAGTCTCAGCAATCAGGGGACGGTAAGATTCATGCTCTACACCTGCAAACTAACGGCTAAAGTGTTCATCTTGTTTCTGGAACGGTTAATTCGCAAAGCAGAACGCAAGTTGTTTTGGATTGTGGATAGGCACCCGGTACATCGTTCCCAGACTGTGAAGCAGTGGTTTGCTGAACACAAGTCACAGATCGAACTGTTTCCTCTACCCTCGTACTCACCAGAGTTAAATCCAACGGAATATCTCAACTGTGATGTCAAACAGGGAGTACATTCCAAACCACCAACTCGTAACTTGACACAGTTAAAAGATCGAGTTATTTCCCATCTGCGTAAATTACAGAAATTGCCTGCTCGAATTCAGAAATATTTTCATCATCCTTCTATTGCTTATGCTGCTTAGGATGATGCACGCTCAACTATTGCCGGGTTAATAACTACCCCGTAAAGGATGTTACCCAGAATGTTTCAGCCTAACATGTCAATTACTATTGAGCAATTCCCCAGAAAATTATTAGATCGGTTGCTAGACACGATTCAATTTAATATGGCTGGTATCAATCGCATTCTTAGTCCAAACTGATCGCATAAGCAGCGATCGCCCCACGATGACGAATCTTATTAGTAGGAGTTGGCGATGTTATTTGTCCGCATCAGTAGCCTGAGGAGTGCAATGGCGATCGCTCCTGCTCATCACTATCTGAAGCAATCTATCGAGTTTCAGTGGATTGAGTTTGTTGAAGAATTGGGTTACTAGGTTCCCGGTGCTGCAACCAAACTTCCTGCTGTTGCAGCCAGGTTTGCTGTTGTTGAAGAACATCTGCACTGATATTCAGAATAGGAGGCGATCCTGGAGTATTTTGCTGCAAATGTTGAATTTCAATGTCTAGTTGCTTTCGCCCCTGCTCAAAGAAGCGCTGAGAGCTGGTGGGATAGAAAAGGCCATTTGGAGCTTGCAACCTCTGCTGGGCATGGGCAGGAGATATATTGTTCCCTAACAAAGCTACGCTGACTAAGGACATGGTAACAAAGATTGCTAGGGGGGAAATAGGTGCACGTCTCATACCCCCTCCTCCCCGAACTTGCTTCGGGCTTTGATTAAGTATCTACCTCTATTATAAGTAATTTGAATGACTGCGGCATTAGAGAAACTTATAAAGAAATACGTGATAATGGAGAGAGATTATCTCAAATAGAGGCCGTAATAGGAGGTGAAATGGAGAGTACGCAAACGTGGTGGATCTATGCTTTGCTCTCTGCGCTCTTTGCTGCATTGACCACTATCTTTGGCAAAATCGGCGTTGCTAACGTGAATTCTAATCTAGCAACTGCGATTAGAACCGTTGTCATTTTAGCGATCGCCTGGGGTATTGTTTTGTTTGAAGGTAATGCCAAAAATCTATCGGCGATTCCACAGAAAACGCTGCTTTTCCTTTTGCTGTCTGGCATTGCCACTGGTTTATCCTGGCTTTTCTACTTTAGAGCTTTGCAAGAAGGGAAAGCTTCGCTTGTTGCTCCTATCGATAAATCTAGTTTGGTTCTGGTTTTATGCTTATCGGCGCTACTCTTGGGCGAGCCGTTAAATCTGAAATCGGTTCTGGGAACTTTGCTAATTGTTAGCAGTACGTTAGTATTGATTCTATAACCTACCAGGAGCGCAGCGCTCTCAGTTGAGGCGTTTTTTTTAACTGATGCGTCTCCATTCTGGTCAAAACATCATCCAAAATCGTTATGGCATCGGCAATAAACGGTCCCTTATTCAGCATGACGCATTCCGCTCGCTCAGCCATCGCGGCATCGGTCATTTCTGCCCGCGAAGGGATTCCTTTCTTAACCAGGTTCTCTAAGACCTGAGTTGCCCAAATTACGGGAACGTGGGCGGCTTCGCACAACCAGAGAATCTCTTCCTGCATTTCGGCAAGCCGCTGGTAGCCAATTTCGACCGCTAAGTCTCCCCTAGCAATCATGACACCAAAAGGCTGCTTACCTGCCGCCCTGACGATTAATTCGGGCAGATTGCGAACTGCTTTAGGCGTCTCAATCTTTGCCACAATTGCTGGTAAGGGCGATTTATCTGGCAGGCGCGATCGTAATTCTCGTTGCAACAATTCGATATCCGCAGGTTCCTGAACGAAGGAGTATCCGACAATATCGGCATGAGTAGCGACAAAATCTAGATCCCGAAGGTCTTTTTCTGTGAGTGGACTGAGATTTAAGTCAGTATCGGGGAAGTTAAGACCTTTATCGGGAGGTAGTTTGCTGCCCTTCAAACTTGCATGGGTGATGCGCAGCAGAACTCCCTCATCCGTTATAGATTCAACGCGAGCGCCAATGTGACCGTCATCGATCCAAACAGTCTCACCAATTTGTACCTGGTCGAGTATTTCTGGCAGGGTGCAATTCGCTTGGAAACAGTTAGAACCAATAGTAGTAGGCAGATCGCGGGTTAGTAAGAGACATTCATCTCGAAAAATGCGCTGTTTGGCATCGGGCGCGATCGCCACGCCGATGCGGGGTTTAGGGCCGCCCAAATCCATCAAGACTTTACAGGAAGCTCCTGTCTCTGCCTCTGCCAAACGCACGTTAGCGATCGCAGCCTTCCAAATGTCAGCGTTATCGTGGGCGCAGTTAATGCGGGCGCAATCCATACCTCGCTGGATCAGATCGCGAACAAACTCGTAATGGCTGGCTGCCTGTGTTGGCAGCGTTACCATAATCCTGACTCGACGGTTTGCCCGAGTCTTGTTAAACAGATCTTCTGTATGCAACTGAAGGAGTTGCTCTCCCTCAAAAAACTTTTCTAGGGGCGGACGACTGGGTAGAGAATCGGGGTCAGCCTGACAAACCGATCCCAAAGTCGCGATCGTAGCATCGAGATTGGGCAATACCCTGGCTTCGAGTCTTCCTAGTGAAGATAAGCCCCAAGGCATTAACGCGGTTTGCAAGGCACGCAAGTCGTATCGCCTCAGCGCCATGTAGTAGGCAAGGTTGAGGCAACTGTTGCGAAAAGCTTGTCGTTCGATTCGCGATCGCCACCCATCGAATATTTCCTGCCCTTCCAGTACAACTGAACGACGCAACTGTTGCAGCGCGTCGAGCAATGTTGTGGGGTCGGAAAGATCTAAAGTTGCATAATCGAGAATGAGATCTTCATTTTGCTTTGTAATGGGAGCGAGCATAAAACCTCTTAAAGATTTCTTGCAAAAATTAATGTGGCCAAATATCGCAAACAAGGTCAGGGGCTTATCTGTTTCATTAATGGTTCTAGAATCATCTGGTGTAGTTGATAGTGGAAATCAGCATTGAGATACTTTTGTCTTACTGGTTCCCAATTTACCATCGCTCCGAGCAGATTGTCCTGAATTGCACGCTGAAGCTCTGGCAATTCTGTCCCTTCAGGTAACTCGCGCAAAAGTAACGCTTGCAAGACATACATATCCTGAACCTTACCCAAACTATCTTGCAGTTCCTTTAACTCATCGATCCAGCCCTTAAAAGCTGTGTCGTAAAAATCGGTAAAAAACTCAGCCTGATATCGCACGTATTTGCAGGTCTTGCGCAAGTCGTGGAGAACTTCGCTATTTGCTTCCGAAGTCTTCACAATGGCGATCGACCAACCTGGGTGCAGGAGTAAAGCGGATAGGAGGGGGCTGAGTAAGTCAGGTAGTAATAGTCCCAAGTAAAAATGAACAGGGGATGAGAACCGAGGATTCTCTAGCCAGCTTTTGCAGGCTGATTTCAGCTTCTCGTAGCTGGGATGATTGAGGATAGATTCAACCTCGGCAAAGGCTCGCTCCCGTTGTTTATCCAGAGACTCCAGAACTTTATCCAGAATTTTGCGCTCGGAAGAATTCACGCGAGGGCAGTAATCCTCGCGCAAGGAAGCAATCTGGACATCTAGATCGCGCAACGCACCCAGGGTTTTTGTAAGGGAACGAACGTGCTTTTCTTGCGTGGCTTTCGGGAGAGCAACAGCATGGCTAAAGACTTGTAAAGCCGCGCTCAAGCGACGGCTGCCCACGCGCATCTGATGCAGGTATTCGGGATCTTTATCCGCCAACACTCCCCGCTCTTGGGCGATTATATGTTGATATTGCTTGTCAATTACTACGCTGACAAACTCTCCTATGGTCAGCGATCGCCTCCCAATAGGCTCAATCTCAAATGACTTTTTGAGCGTTTTTTTGGGCATTGGTGGTGTTTTGGTTTTCGCCATGAGATTCCACTACACTTGCAATCATTGCAAACACTCTTCACCGTCACTGTAGATCGTATAACTACTTGAGAGAAATCGGATAAGTTTGAAAAGAAAATATACAACCTTTGACACTCCCCATGCCTAGGATACGCCCTTGCTTTCGCTGGGCTTCGCTAAGGTAGGGGATTCTTGGTTCCGCGAGTCAACTTGTCTAAAGCCAGTGACCTGGTTTAGATAGAGGTTATTCTCTCCCCAAGCGTTAGTTCCGGTATGCCCTACCGTACTCAAACCTTTTTTCAAAATGTTGATCGCTGCATTATGGTCTCGGTCTTGCACATGACCGCAATGCGGACAAATATGTGTGCGAGTCGAGAGCGATTTCTTGACCGTCTCACCGCAGTTAGAGCAAATCTGACTTGTGTATTGAGGTGCAACAGCAACTGTGACTACACCAAAAACTTTACCAAAATACTCAATCCATTGGCGAAAGTCACCCCAAGAAGCATCACTAATTGATTTAGCTAAATGATGATTCTTCACCATGTTACGAATCTGCAAGTCTTCCAACACCACGAAGTCGGCAGACTTCACTACGCACCTTGCCGTTTTTACAGCAAAGTCTCTACGCTGGCGTTGAACTTTCAGATGCGCTCGACCCAAACGATTAATCGCTTTGCGCCTATTCTTAGAACCTTTGGTCTTTTTGCTAACTCTGCGTTG
>JANMRU010000070.1:0-17799 GCA_031388585.1 Pseudanabaena sp. SOY_30_concoct_251
ATTGGAAGTTCTTATATTTAGGCAGTTGGCTGACAATTAGTTGGGTTTGGAAATATGGATCTTTAAAATCTTTAAGGTTATCCAAAATACTCATAAAACCCTCAACAGACAGGTCATTACGGTTGACATCTATTGTCAAACCAATGGCGGTTTTAGCTTGGTCGGCAGGTAGCGATTGCGAATAAGAGAGAATTTGTTGCATTGTCTCTAGACTTTGCGCTTTCTGATTTGCAGTCGCTTGACCTGCTGCAACTTCTGTCCACGCGGCCACTCGTTGGATAGGATCTACGATCGTTGCCACAAGTGAAACTGCGGCATTAAATTTTTTCTGCTTCACAAAGTGCGAAACTAGGAGTCTCAAAGCATTTATATCCCTACTTGCTTTGGCAAGTTTCTCTGCTTCAGCATCTTGCCCTAACTCGATCAGTAACTTAATAAAGTCATAGGATGTACTAGAAAGTGCAGTTGACGATACATGCTGAACCGATGATGTATTAGTTCGTGCAGATGGCGATACTTGTTGAGCCAAGGTCAGTGCCTCTGATTTGCGGTTTGCATTGTTCAGAAGCCAAGCAAGGTTTATCAGTGGCCTCGCGCGATCGCTCTCTGCTAAAGTTTGCACAACTTCTCGTGCTTGCTGTATCAAAATCAGAGCTCGATCGGGTTGTTTCGATGCATAGAGAGCGGCAAGACTAGTTAGTATTGCTAGTTTGTCCTGCCGCTCAGTATCAGTCTTTCCATAGGATGTCAGTAGCGATTGGATCGCTTGCAGAGACTTCTGCACTGTTAGATTTGCCGAATCGCGGCTGACAAAATAGATCATCAGTCCACTCAACACCTTAATCCGCTGTGCTGGGGGCAGCGTAATGGTTTGCACCATTTCTGTCAGTTGGTTGAGCGACTCTAATGCTTCAACTTGTAATCCATACACATGCAGGTCATAAGTGAACATATATTGTGTTTCCAGCTTCTTTTTAGGGTCGCTAATGCGAGCAATCCACTGCTGAGCTGTTTTGACAATCGCCTGGGTCAGCGCCGCAGGAGGAGCCACAGGACGATCTTCACTAAAAGCAAAAGGTCTAATTAGATTGGGAAGTTCTCGCACTCGCCCCTGAAGTAACTCATCAGCAGAAGGAGGTGGGAGAGATGGTATCGTCTCATCAATCATGGTACCCGATTCATCATATCTAGAGAATCGTGTAGTTTGAATCAGAGCGATCGCCTCGTCATATTTTTGCTGTGCAATTAAATAAGGTAGGTAGTTTTTGATGGCATGGGATTTCAAGAAAACTCTCATCAATGGATCGGTCAGAAGTTCCACTAACTTATTAGCTTGATTCATGTCACCAGCTTGAGCATAGGCTCCGATCGCGTCATACAATATTTCTCGCTTGGCACCATCCCCAGCGATCGTCTGTGCTACCTTAATCACAATTTGCAAAGATTTATCTGCCCGATCCCTTTGTCCAGCTAGAAGATGAGCTGACGCAATCCTCGCAGCTAATAGACCTTTCTCATTAGAATCTGAAATAGTTTGGGTAATGGAAAAAGCTTGATTTAGTAGTTTGGTCGCTGTGGTTGTTTGGTCGTAGCTGACATGAGTTTTAGCAAGGCGAATCAGAATGTCTACTTTCTTTCTTGGGTTAGAGATCTGAGCGATACTTGTTTCCGCCTGAGCTAACAGTCGTCTCTGACCTTGGCTCAAAGTAGGCATAGGCTTCGCAGGCAGAGAAGCTTGGATAGTTTGAGAAGATTGGGAGTTTAAAGCAGATATTTGGGCTGCTTGCTCCGATTGCAAGATTATAAAACTCAGGGTGATGGCGATCGCTAGTCCGAGAGTGTTTTTCAGCATATCGAATTTTCCCCTATAGTAATCTAGATCGCACTGCCCAAGCAGCGATCTAGATCAATAGGTAGTTGCGATCGCGATCGCTGCAATAAATCGATTCTCCTCGCTTACCACTTAATGTCGGTTCTACCCATGCTGTCTAAATATCCTCGTCGCCCCAGAAGGTTAGGCTATCTCTGAGATTCAACCCTGTATTATAATCAGACCAGTTGCGGATGACTTGTGCCATTGTGACTTCGTTTTTTGGTCGTACTTAAACCCTATCACAGCCTCTCATCCGCGCCCCCTTTCATGCAATAATACCTAACAGTTCTACAATAAATCTTCCCTCTAAACCAAACCTACATAAGTATGAAACTATGTTGCAAGGATTTCTGCAAATCGCCCTAACGCTCCTTATCCTGGTTGCGATCGCGCCCTTTTTAGGGAAATATATAGCGCGTGTTTTTCTCGGAGAAGTAACCTGGCTGGATCGAGTCGTGCTACCTGTAGAGCGATTAATTTATGCACTTGGTGGTATTCGCTCTCAGCACAACATGATTGGTTGGCAGTATGCTCGATCCCTGCTCATAAGTAATTTGAGTATGGCGATACTTATCTACATGATTTTTGCATTTCAGGGATTTCTACCTTTGAATTCTACTGGATTACCTGCACCTTCTTGGGATACATCACTGCACACGGCGATTTCATTTGTCACCAATACAAATCAGCAACACTATTCTGGCGAGACGACCTTCAGCTACTTCAGTCAGATGTTTGCACTTGGTTTTATGTTCTTCACATCCGCTGGAACTGGCCTAGCAGTGGGAATAGCTTTCATACGAGGTCTTACAGGTAAACCACTAGGCAATTTCTATGTGGATTTAACTTTATCAATTACGCGCATTCTACTACCACTTTCTGTAGTTGGAGGTTTAGCACTACTACTATTGGGAGTGCCAGAAACTTTAGCAGAGCCATCAATAGTCAAGACCTTAGAAGGTGCAACACAGGTAATAGCAAGAGGCCCTGTTGCTCACTTTGAGATAATTAAACAGTTAGGCGAGAATGGTGGTGGATTCTTTGCGATTAACTCAGCGCATCCGTTTGAGAATCCTAATGCCATCACTAATTTAATCGAAACAGTCTGTATGGCTTGCATTCCAGCTTCCTTAATTGTCACCTATGGAGTCTTTGCGAATAACCTAAAGCAAAGTTGGTTACTCTTCTGGATGGTGTTGGCGATCTCGATCGTCCTAATCGGCTTTACGGCTGTGGCTGAGTTTCAAGGAAATCCGCTCGCAAACAAGTTGCTAAGCGATACTGCTCCCAACCTAGAAGGCAAAGAAGTTCGCTTTGGCTGGGCACAGACTGCTTTATGGGCAATTATCACCACGGCAACGATGTGCGGAGCCGTGAACGGGATGCATGACTCCCTCATGCCAGCGGGTGGCGTTTCCACTTTGTTCGATATGTTTCTGCAGATCGTTTGGGGCGGCCAAGGTACAGGCACAGCCTATTTATTTGTGATGCTGATTCTCACCGTATTTGTGACAGGACTGATGGTAGGGCGCACGCCTGAATTTTTAGGTCGCAAAATCGAGAAACGTGAAATTGTACTGGCAAGTGTAATTTTGCTAGTTCATCCGATCGCGATTCTTATTCCCAGTGCCATTACCCTAGCTTCCCCAGACTCACTGACTGGTATTACCCAAGCTGGTATTAGTAATCCTAGTTTTCATGGACTATCTCAAGTGGTGTATGAATATACTTCTGCTGCCGCCAATAATGGTTCAGGATTTGAAGGTTTAGGTGATGGCAATCTCTGGTGGAATCTAACTACAAGCTTTACGATGCTACTAGGACGTTATGTTCCCATGATCGCTTTACTATTTCTAGCTCAGAGTATGGCAGACAAACAACCTGTACCAGAAACGACAGGAACCCTCCGCACTGATACGGGATTGTTTACGGGCGTTACGGCTGGAGTTATTCTCATTCTTGGTGCGCTCACATTCTTTCCAGTATTGGCGCTTGGCCCAATTGCTGAGGCCTTTACGATCGGCAAATAATAACGACAGAAGTTTCGTAGTCGCTCTCCCAACCCTACCCAAAAAGGTAGCTTTCGGATTCCCCCTTTTTTAAGGGGGGGCTAAGGGGGATCGAATTCCCAGCCATTTATTAGGATTTTGCAGTTCCCATGACATCTCCCAAATCTTCTAGTTCTCGAAGACAAAAATTACCTGGGGGCAAGCGTGCATCACGCAAGCATACACCCAAGGTTAAGACAAAAGGAATCTATCAACGGGCTATTCGTGAAGCCTTTGTCAAACTCGATCCGCGTACTGCTGTCAAAAATCCAGTCATGTTTATTGTCTGGGTTGGCACAATTGTCACAGCGTTGGTAACTATCGATCCTAGTCTGTTTGGTAATGCTGTGGGCAGCAATCCTCGCTTAATAAATGGTCTAATTGCAATAATTCTTTTCCTTACTGTTCTATTTGCCAACTTTGCGGAAGCAGTAGCAGAGGGTAGAGGCAAAGCCCAAGCGGATTCGCTGCGTGCCGCCAAATCTGACACTCTTGCGAAAAAACTATTGGAAGATGGCTCAGTGCAAGAGGTGAGTTCGACTGCATTGCGTAAGGGCGACGCGATTAAAGTAGTAGCAGGCGATATGATTCCCGTTGATGCCGAAGTCATCGGTGGCATCGCTTCTGTCGATGAATCGGCGATTACGGGCGAGTCAGCTCCTGTGCTCAAAGAACCTGGTTCTGATATCGCTAGTTCCGTGACAGGCGGTACGCGTATTATCTCCGATGAACTGATCTTGAGAGTGGCTGCCGATCCTGGGAAGGGCTTCATCGATCGTATGATTGCCCTGGTTGAAGGAGCTGAACGGCAAAAGACTCCTAATGAGATTGCGCTCACAGTTTTGCTGGCGGTTCTTACACAGGTATTTGTAATTGTGGTCGCAACTTTGCCAGCCCTGGCCAACTATGTGCAAAGTCCTGTGAGTGTAGCACTCCTAATTTCGCTGCTAGTAGCCCTGATTCCTACAACAATTGGTGGCCTATTGAGTGCGATCGGGATTGCGGGAATGGATCGAGTAGCACAATTCAATGTAGTCGCAACTTCTGGGCGTGCTGTGGAAGCCTGCGGAGATGTCAATACTTTGATCCTAGACAAAACTGGCACAATTACCTTGGGAAATCGTCTTGCAGAAGAATTCATTCCTGTGAATGGATATTCGGAGGCGGAAATGGCGCAGACAGCTCTGGCAGCTAGCATATTTGACGATACACCTGAAGGGAAATCAATTGTACGCTTAGCAGAAAAGTTGGGTGCTAAGGTTGACTTCGATCGCACTGCGGCTGAAGGTATCGAGTTTTCTGCCAGAACTCGTATGAGCGGTACTAATCTCCCCGATGGGGTTGAAATCCGTAAGGGTTCGGTAGATGCGATTAAGGGGTTTGTGCGATCGCGTGCTAGCGACAATGTGAGTGGAGTACAAGTCACGACTGAGTTAGATAGTGCTTACGAGCGAGTTTCCAGGCTAGGTGGAACGCCCCTGGCGGTTTGCAAACAGAGCGATATCTATGGTGTAATCTATCTGAAGGATATTATCAAGCCAGGCATCCACGAACGCTTTGACCAGCTTAGACGCATGGGCATCCGCACGATCATGCTCACGGGTGATAATCGCATCACAGCGGAGGTAATTGCCAAGGAAGCTGGCGTAGATGACTTTATTGCGGAAGCGACACCGGAAGATAAAATCACTGTGATTCAGAAGGAGCAAGCAGGAGGAAAGATTGTGGCTATGACCGGTGACGGCACGAACGATGCGCCAGCACTGGCACAGGCTAATGTAGGTTTAGCGATGAATTCAGGCACTCAAGCCGCGAAGGAAGCTGCCAACATGGTCGATCTAGATTCCGATCCGACTAAACTGATTGACCTGGTTACAATTGGTAAGCAGCTATTAATTACACGCGGTGCGCTCACTACTTTCTCCCTCGCTAACGATATCGCTAAATACTTCGCGATTATTCCTGCTATGTTTGCTAGCGCAGGAATCGGTAGCCTGAATATTATGGGATTGGCGAGCGCAAATTCTGCCATTCTATCTGCGCTTATTTACAATGCTCTGATTATTCCAGCCTTGATCCCACTGGCACTTAAAGGGGTAGAATTCCGTCCGCTCTCCGCTAACCAACTCCTGCAACGCAATATTTTGATCTATGGTCTGGGTGGTGTAATTGCGCCATTCATTGCGATCAAATTAATTGATGTGGGAATTTCTGCTGTAGGCTTGGCTTAAGAGCGAATTAATTCAATTAACGATCGAAAATATGATATTACAAACTCTGTCGGAATCAACTGCCTCTTCAAAGCGACAATTACATAGCCAGATAAATCGGCATAGGCGATCGCTAATTCTATTCGTCTGTATGTGCGGCAATCTCCTACTTGCTCCCGCTATCTATGCAACTAATCAGGGAGCAATTTCTCAGGGGCAGTCATATGCGATCGGATTGTTAATACTGACAACCTTCGCGCTCTCTATCTATCTATTTGCAGTCATTTTTGTACCAGAGAGATTCTAAAATGTCACTAATCCGAGAAATAACCACTGCGATCCGAGTCACGCTTGTCCTATGGGTACTTACCGCTGTAATCTATCCTTTTTTCATGATCCTGGTGGCGCAAGCAGTTCCCTATCAGGCAAATGGTAGCTTGATCTTAGATCGAGATGGAAAGGCGATCGGCTCGGCGCTGATCGGTCAAAATTTTACGGCTGACAAGTATTTTTGGAGTCGTCCTAGCACTACTAACTACAGTAGCTTTGCGGATAACGAGAAAGATGCTAAAAATCTCGGTCAAACTACAGGCATATCAGGCGCAAGTAACCTCTCTCCTACTAACCCTGCCCTGATCGATCGCGTCCAAAAATCTATCGCGACGCTTAAGAAATCAGGAAATAAACCAACTGCCGATCTGGTCTATACATCTGGCTCTAGCCTTGACCCACACATTACGCCTGAAGCCGCCAAAGCTCAAATTGAACGGGTAGCGAAAGCGAGATCGCGCTCGACCTCACAAATTCAATCTGCGATCGACCAATATACAGAAGGACGATTCCTGAATATCTTTGGCGAACCTGGTGTCAATGTTTTACAGCTTAATATTGCCCTAGATAACCTCAAAACCTAATTTTTTAGATTGCGGCATTATGATTGACTCCCAAAATCTTCCCGATCGCACCTCGCCATCCGTCAATAGCAAATTGCAACACCGTGGTAAGCACAAAGTATTTATTGGCATGGCTCCTGGCGTTGGCAAGACCTATCGCATGTTAGATGAAGCGCATCAACTCAAGCGAGAAGGCATTGATGTTGCGATCGGCTTACTGGAAACCCATGGACGTGCGGAGACAGCGACTAAAGCGATTGGCTTGGAAGTTATCCCACGCAAATTAATTCAAAGAAGTGGTGTGACTCTAACAGAGATGGATACAGATGCGATTATTACCCGTCGTCCTCAGATTGCCCTGGTAGATGAACTCGCACACACCAATGCTCCCGGCTCAGTTAGGGAAAAGCGTTACCAAGACGTTGAAGTGATTCTGGTTGCGGGCATAGATGTATATTCCACTGTAAATATCCAACATCTGGAGAGCCTAAATGATCTCGTGGCAAGGATTACAGGCGTGGTAGTGCGCGAACGCATCCCCGATCCAGTCCTAGATGATGCTGATGAGGTAGTAGTAGTTGATGTGACACCAGCAACTTTGGAAGAAAGGTTAAAGGACGGCAAAATCTATGCTCCAGCAAAGATTCAACAATCTCTGCAAAACTTCTTTCAAAGACGAAACCTGGTCGCACTAAGAGAACTCGCATTAAGAGAAGTTGCTGACAATATCGAGGGAAATCGCTATTCTGAACAGATTGTCGTATCTGTTGAAGCGGCACCATCTAGCATAAACATCAAGAGTGATATCTGTAATATCCATGAAAGCGTCCTAGTCTGCGTTTCAACTTATTCCGATTCAGCACGATTGCTCAGACGTGGTGCAAGAATTGCTAATTATATGAATGCCCGTCTCTTTGTTCTCTTTGTTGCTAATCCAGAGCGCTTTCTCACTAAAGAAGAGGGGCTAGACATCGAATCCTGTGAAAAATTATCTAAAGAGTTTGGTGGCAAATTTCTAAGGGAAAGTAGCCATGATGTTGCCAAAACTATTATTGATGTAGCCAATAACAAACATGTGACGCAAATTGTATTGGGGGAAAGCCGCAAATCCCGTTGGGAACTTTTCCTAAAAGGATCGTTAACTCAAAAACTGGTGCGATCGCTCAAACATATCGACTTACATATCATTGCTACTTGAGCTGGTATAGCAATCAGTTTTTATTTGTTTAGGGGTGAAGGGGTAAAACCCCTTTGTGAGGGCAAAGCCCCCAAAACCCCAATTTACATTTGATCGAGGATTGTTACTAGATGCTTAACCATTACGTAGAATCGTACAGAGAAGTATTGATTCACCTGGTTAACCTATGATTTTTTGGCGCAATGTCGCTTTTGCTGCCCTCGGCGGTATTCTAATGGGGCTAACCCCCGATCCGTTTAGCCTGTGGATACTAGCGTGGGTGGCACTCACACCTTTATGGGCGATCACACAGCGGCTAAAGATTCGCGATGCGATGCTGATGGGAGCCGTGTGGGGGCTGTTCTATCACGGCATGGCGCTATTTTGGATTACAGGTGTGCATCCGATGACCTGGCTGGGTGTACCCTGGTTGGCAAGTTTGGCGATCGCCATTACAGTCTGGTTAATCATTACTTTTGTGGGCTTACTGCTATCTAGCCTCTGGGCGGGTGGAATGGCATGGCTCACGCCAAAGCTATCGGTGACAGGTCGGGTAATTGTCGCCTGTGCCATGTTTTGCATTTTGGAAACAATCTGGAGTTGGGGGCCGCTGTACTGGACAGCACTGGGCTATACCCAAAGTCCTCACGATCTACTGATGCTCCAGATTTCCAAACTATCTGGGCAGCAAGCTGTAACGGCAGCGATCGTAGCGGTGAACGGGTTGCTGGCGGAAACAATCTTACATTATGGCGATCGCACCCAGCCCAGTAGAGGCAGGTGGCGATATGCCCAGGTCGCGCTAGGATTATCTCTTTGCATCGGTCTGTATGGCGCGTTTGTGATGCAGCCAGAGAGAATGGCTGCTGATAACGGTAGAGAAATCAAAGCAGGGATTGTGCAGGGAAATATTCCCAACCCTGTGAAGCTCAAATTTGACGGGCTCAGGCTTGGCGTAGAACGCTACACCGCTGGCTATGAAAAGCTCGTTCAAGAAGCCAACGCGAATATCATTCTCACCCCTGAGACAGCATTGCCATTTTTATACCCCGATCCTGACCCTCGGCGATCGCCATTCGATCTTGCGATCCAAAAGCATAAAACTCTCACATGGATGGGAGGCTTTGGCAGATTGCGCGAATCTCAGGATAATCCCTACGGTTATACAAACAGCCTCTTTTTGCGCGACGGGTCAGGTAAAACTTTGGCGCAGTACGATAAAGTGCGGCTGGTGCCGATTGGCGAATACATTCCATTTAAAGCGATTTTGGGAGGCTTAATTAAGCGGTTATCGCCACTTAAAGGTGAAGTAGTACCAGGTAAAAGCGATCAGATCGTTGATACTCCTTGGGGACGAGTAATTGTGGGTATTTGCTACGAGTCCGCTTATCCCGCACATTTCCGCTATCAGGCCGCCGCAGGTGGACAGCTAATTTTTACTGCTTCCAATAATGCTCACTATGCTGAAACGATGCCAGCCCAGCACCATGCTCAGGATGTGGCCAGAGCGATCGAAACCGATCGCTGGGCAGTACGCGCCACCAATACGGGCTATTCAGGCATTGTCGATCCCAATGGTCGCACGATCTGGCTGTCTGGCATCAACACCTACGAAACCCATGCTGGCACGGTCTATCTCCGCCAAACCGAGACGCTTTATGTCAAATGGGGTGATTGGTTAACGCCATTACTGGGGTTATTGAGTATCGGAGTTCTGGCACGACCTAAATTGCGATCGCCCAGAACGACATAAAATTTTTCCTACTGGCAAAAATGGTTTAACTTGGTTCAAGGAATACCTCTTTGCTAGAAAGAACGATCATGCAAATGCTTAATAGAAGAGTTGCTATCTTCAGCGTCAGTTTTCTGACTTTCTCATTACTTACTACTACCCCCTTAGCACCATTGTTTGGCCAGCGATCGCTGCCAGTTGCGATCGGATCGAACCAACCAATCAAACCGCGAAATTCTAAATCAGATACCAAGGCCGAGCAAAGTACAGCTCGATTTCAAGCACACGAAACTAGCGTCTTAAGTGTGAGCTTTAGTCCCGACGGCAATATGCTGTTGACGACTTCGTCCGATGGTTCGACTAAAGTCTGGGATCGACAAGGAAAAGCTGCGATCGAAATTAGACCAGACGATAGCATTATTTGGGGTTCTAGTTTTAGCCCTGACGGGAAGACGATCCTGACGGGCGCACAGGATAAAATTGCCCGCCTATGGGATTTACAAGGGAAACTAATAAAAGAATTTAAAGGACATAAAGACTGGGTAAATAGCGTTTGCTTCAGTCCTGATGGTCAGTTTATTCTTACCGCCTCATCAGATAGCACGGCCAGGATATGGAATCTCAATGGTGAGATAATTCAAGAAATTAAAGGCCGTGAAGGACAAATCTGGAGTGCTACTTTTAGTCCTGATGGCAAGTACATTGCCACGGCTGGATCTGATAACATGGCACGACTTTGGGATTTACAAGGTATGGCGGCGGGACGCATCCCGAAGGGAATCGCCGAATTTAAAGGACATCAAGATTGGGTGCGGCGCGTTGCGTTCAGCCCCGATGGTAAGTACCTAGCGACGGCCTCATCAGATAATACTGCCCGTCTTTGGAGTATAGATGGGAAAGCCATTACCCAGTTTAAAGGCCACACGAGTGTGGTTCGCAATATTGCTTTTAGCCCCGATGGCAAATTTATTGCCACGGCATCTCAAGACGAAACTGCTCGACTCTGGAGCCTGGATGGCAAACAAATTGCTAAGCTAGAAGGTCACAGTAACTGGGTAATTGGATTAAGCTTCAGCCCCGATGGCCAAAAACTAGCCACGTCCTCGGCAGATTTCACTGTCAGGATATGGGATCTAGCAACCCTCGTTAGAAAGTAGACTTGTTTGGGAAAAGGAAAGCATGGTAGCAAATAGTTAGCAAGGCTCGAGGCGAAGGTAATGTTCCTCAGGGTTAGTCAGAGCGATCGCATTTTCTTCAGCTACAATTCCACATACTTCAATGGAATCCCCTTCCCTCACTTCTACTCGTGGACATTGAGGTTTTCTTCCTCCCACAATCTGCAGAATCAACGCACTGTGGCTTGGCGTTGAGATGGTTATACTGCCATTTCCACACCAAGTCATAGGTTCAAGATTTACATTTGAAACGATCCCTCTAACTACAACTTCCTTACCTTTGGTAAGTGCTTCAGCTATACTTTTCATTTGGCCATAGTGCTAAGTATTTTGCGTATCCTTTTGAGAGACTATCTAGTTTGATGCGATCGAGGTGGCTTTACCAATTTACCCACCCCCAGGTAGTCTGGCGGGCAGGATTCGAACCTACAAATATCCTTGTCACTACGAATGAACTTGCGTTCAGGATTTACGCCTTGACATTTTAAGCGCAAATAAATAGTCAGTCTTTGCTTTAAATTCTCTGTCTATTCTCAAGCTTATAAAGCTTAAAAGCCTTGCAATGCAAGGCTTTCTATGTATACCCCCAGGGGAATTCGAATCCCCGTCGCCTCCGTGAAAGGGAGGTGTCCTAGGCCTCTAGACGATGGGGGCTTAGTTCCACTGCCTTATCAGCTTATCTAGAGTATCTAATAACAAATAGTTTTGTCAACTCACTTTCATAACTTTCTTTCAATTTTCTGGAAGAAAGTTAATTTTGAGGCTGAATTGGTTCTAGGGGCGTGGTCGGATCCCGTAATTGCAATAGCGCCAGTAGTCGCACAAAATCTGCTCGTGATCGAAGCAGAGTTTTTGAGGCATCGACCATGCGTTATATAAACCAAGGCTTTTGGCATCATCTGCGGCTTTGGGTTCACCCCATGCTTCGGCAAGAAATACAGTGCTAATGGTATGTTGTCGGCGATCGCGATCGGGATTAGAGTAAGTATAAAATTGCTCGATCAGCTCTACTTGTAAACTTGTTTCTTCTTCAGCCTCACGTCTAGCAGCGAGCTCAAGCGATTCACCATAGTCAACGAATCCACCTGGTAACGCCCATCCATATGGCTCGTTAAGGCGTTCGATCATAACTATGGGGCGATTCGGTAGATTTGCGATCGCAATAATAATGTCTACCGTGGGTACTGGGTTGCGATAGGTCACTAAATTTTGTCACTGAGTTAGGTTAAGGATAAGTATCGAGTATATACATATAGCTATGGCCCGTAGCCGCAGCTACAAAACACTCTACTTATGCTCGGTATTATACTTAGGGTATGAGTCAATTCGTTGTTTTAGTGCTGCCTAAATGCAAAACCTACCTAGGCTTTGGCAATTTATCCGACTAAATTAAATCCCATTAAAAAATGTTCGTGTCCTTAGCTTTGTGATTTGACTATTAAGCTCCAGGATATTGCTAGGGAATCTTCTAGACAATCTGGTTATTTTATATCTATAGAACTTACGTACCGCGAAAGATAAAACCTAGATTTTAAGGGGTTTGGGGCGTTGCCCCAATTGAGGGCGCAGCCCTCAAACGCCCTTCCATTAAGTTTTCGTGGATTTGACTGCGTAAGTCCTAATCTATTGCTAACTAAGTTAGAACAGGGTGGAGGGGTAGAAACCTTCTGTGGGGAGATTGCCCCATCCCCCAATTAAAATTTGAGCTATTTCAACTCCAGAGGAGCGAATACTTTGTCCCCCATCAGTACTATACAAATTATTGAGAGCAATCCTAATCTTGGTTCGCTGCTGGGTTGGCATCTGCAACAGCTTGGGTATTCGGTGTATCAGTCTGCAAGCATCCAACAAGCAAAGCCGATCTTTGCGAAGTATAAACCGCAGCTGATAGTGCTCGATACAGAACTACCTGATGGTGATGGTATTCAGTTGTGTAAATGGTTGTATCAGCAGAATAGAATGTTGATATTTTTGATTTCATCCCGTACTTCCGAAAGTGATATTGTTGCTGGGCTAAAAGCTGGGGCGGATGATTATTTAACTAAGCCATTCGGCATCCATGAGTTTTTAGCTAGAGTGGAAGCCCTAACAAGACGAGCAAGTCCTGTTACCTCGACTACCTATCTTGATTTTGGACAGTTGAAGATTGACTTAATCCAACGTCAGGTATATTTTAAAGGCAGTACTATCGATCTTACTCCGCAGGAGTTCAGTCTTTTATATGTTTTGGCACAAGCAGAGGGAGCGCCGATCAGCCGCGCTGATTTGCTGCAAAGAGCTTGGCCTGATGAAATTAATAATCCTCGTACGGTCGATACCCATGTTTTGTCTTTGCGTAAGAAGATCGAGCTAGATCCACAACAACCTAGCTTGATTAAAACCGTTCGCAACGTGGGATATTGCTTTAATATCGAATTCCTAGCGCGATCGCAGCGGGTGCCAACCAACAACCAGCCCAAAAAAGGTACAAATAGTACCATCTCACATAGTAGTGATGGCGAACGTGTGCGTCCACAATATGCTAGAAGCTAGGTATTTAGGAATAATGAAGTCTATAAAAGGGACACTGCAATGAAGTGCAACAGGTTCTGAAGCTGAGGAGAAAAATACTTCATAGGGAGTGCGATAGTCAGGAGATTTTCTTGGTCTATGATTGCTCGAGTTAACTACGGTTTGAAAATCCTCTTTCTTCTCAATTTTGAAGTTTGTACTTTTAGGAAAGAACTGTCTGATTAATCCATTTGTATGCTCATTTAACCCTCGCTCCCAAGATTTGTATTCATGGCTTACTTCTCCTTAGCGTTCTACTTATTTCTCTTTCAGTATAGTAATAAGGATAAAAGTAAGGGCAAACGATCGTTCGCCCATCCAGCAATAAATCAGAGAATTGGTATTACTTCACTTCACTAGGATCGAATTTGGCAATCTTCCCTTTCTTAATTGCTACGACGACATCGTAGGTTGTGCAAAGGGAGATTGTAGTATCGTCATTCTTGCTGTATATGTTAACAACCCTGCCCGCACATCCAGGCTGAATACCTATAGGTGATAGGTCTTTAGCGTACAATTTGCGCATTAAATCTGCACTGCCGGGCTTACCTTTTAAGGCAGTAATTTGACTGATTTTTTGTTGGGAGGTTACACCAGCCGCTACCTTCGTTTCTTTGGCGACTGCCTGAAAAGAATTTGAGTCGAATGCTTGCAAAGGAACGGCAGCAATGGTCATGATACCAGCGATCGCAGTTGTAGTAAGTAAAGTAGATAGTTTTATTTTGGACTCCTAATATTTTTTGCTCGTTCTCAACTTTGGATGAGTTGATTTGAGCTTGAAATAATTGTCACTCTGTTACCAAGTTAAAAAATTACGAGCATCTAAGTAGTTAACTCAACTCAGCTGATATTCTAAAACGAGATCTGTTATCAATTTCTCAGCAAAAAATCATTTGCTTTGGTAGTACTCTTTTTGCTTATATGGCTCCCAGGATAGCTGAACACAACCAATTGCTTACTATGCCATTACAGACACCTTCCCAGATAAATATTCAGTTGCCGCAAAAGCAACGCATTCTTGATTTTTTACTTAATCTGAGTTATCGCACGGGTGAACCTATAGAGTACCTCCACGAGATCTCCAAAGTTGTTTGCGAGTTGGTGTCACTGGACTGGTCGGTGGTTACTCTGTGTCAAGATGGGGTCGAACGAGTAATGGCAAGCAGTATCGATATGGGCGAAGGAGCGCATATCTACGATCTGCACGGCCTAGTCACGAATACCGTCATACGTACAGGGCGCTCGCTCGCTGTGGATGATGTCAGATTGCGGCCTGAATGCGGTCAAGCGCCAGAGGGCTATCTTTCCTATTTGGGCGTACCTTTACGTACCAGTCAGGGGGAAGTGATTGGTACTATATGTTCTTTTTGCCACGAACCACGTTTATTTACGTCTGAAGAAGTGATGACAATCGAGCTATTTGCGGAACGCGCAGCTACAGCTCTTGATAATTATCTGCTCTACCAAAAGCAAAAAGATTTTAATCACATGTTGGAAGCAGAAGTTGCTAAGCGCACGGCAGAACTCCAGACAGCACGATTAGAATTGATGGAAGCCAATGCCAAATTAGAAGAGAAAGTAGAGCAACGTACGGCCGAGCTACGTACGAGTCTAGAGCGCTTAGCAGAAATCGGCGAACTAGCATCTCAAATTGTGCATGAAGTACGCAATCCTCTCACTACTGTCCTATTAGGATTAAATTCCTTTAAGCGCATGGAATTATCTGAAACCGCGCAAATGAAATTAGAACTGGCGTCAGATGAGGGAGAACGGCTCAAGCGACTTCTAGATGAAATTCTCAATTATGCAAAGCAACCCACTCTGCAATTTGTCGAAATAGAGTTAAATGCATTTATTGCAGAAATGCTTGATTCTTTGCGATCGCTACCATCTGCACTGGGTCGTCAGATTGAGTTTATTCCTGCTGCATCAACTGCTGTAGTCAATGGCGATCGCGATAAATTAAAACAGGTATTCATCAACTTGATCAATAATGCTTGTGAGGCGATCTCTGAAGGTAGTATTGTGAAATGGAAAGTAGATGACCAATCTAATCCAAATCTTATATATATTAGTGTTCACAACGGCGGCACTCCAATTCCACCAGAGTTAATCCCCAAATTAACCGAGCCATTCTACTCGACTAAGTCATCTGGAACTGGTCTAGGGCTTGGGATAGTCAAAAGCATCATCACTGCTCATGGTGGTGAATTATCTATTCAGTCTTCTCAGTCTTTGGGGAAAGCAGAAACAGTTGTGAGCTTCTACTTGCCAAAAAATAATGACCGTTTAAGTTAGTAGGTTAGGATGGGCAATTGCACACCTTATTTTTTATATGGGGTATTATTAGAGTTAGATTCTAAGGAGCTAAGGGTATGACTCTGGCATTAAATGAGCAGGCATTAATCATTCGTACAGAACGTGGACTAATGATCGCAGGTACACGTACAAGCCTTTATGATGTCATGGATTTCCTGAAAGCTCAGTACCCACTGAAACTAATTCGCGACAAATTTTCTCTCACTAACGCACAAATTAATGCAGCTTTATCTTACATTGAGACGAACAGACCTCAGATAGAAGCTGAATATCAAGAAGTTCTTCAAAATAGGGAAGAAATTCGCCAGTATTGGGAAGAGCATAACCGCGAACGCTTTGCTCGAATTGCAGCGATGCCACACAAACTGGGACAGGAAGTGATTTGGGCAAAACTTGAAGAGCAAAAGGCAAGACGTATTGCAGATAACCCATGACTCTCTTAGTTGACTACAATCTAGACGGCTATGCTCTTGTATTCCTTGGCATCTTAACAAAGCTTGGCTGGCTTGAATTTATGTGCATCCGATTTGTCACTTTTAGAGAGGTCGGATTGTCGATGGAAATTAGCGATCGCACGGTTTGGCGTTATGCTCAAGACAATCAGATTAGAGGCGACTTTAAGGAATGTGTGGCTACTGTAAATAGCCTAATTTTTTGAGAGCAATGGCGATCACCTCGGTTCGACTTTGTACCCCCAATTTGTGATAAATGCTTTCCAGATGCTTTCGGACTGTGCTTTGGCCAACACTCAGTTGGGCAGCGATCGCTTTATTGTCCTTGCCCTGCATTATCCAAAATAAAACCTCAGTTTCTCGCTGACTCAATCCCAATAGCTCTAGCGAATTCGATAAAGATAGTATTTGCTCCTCTAGTAGAAGCAGGTATCGCTCTGACCTCTGTTCAACCACTAAACGAATCACTAACTGTCTACCCGCCTGTTCAATGCGTAAGGGCAACTGAGCCTTTGAAAAATTAGATTCTAGGGTGGCACAACTGATTTGATGTTTAACCCATGCCCATAAATGGCCAGGAAGTTGAAAGGAACTAGTAGGCTTTGAGAAATAGGCTTCTAGCAATGCCACGGCTTGGGGTGTGACCCGTTGCACTTTCCCTTCAGAACTGAGAACCACTAAACCCAGATGATTAAGCGTCTGGTGAAGTTGGCTCAAATCTTGTTGTAAACTCTGGTACTGTTGAGCATTGCAGTGCGCTTGGGACAGGTGAGGACTGAGAAGATTGAGGATGAGGCGATCGCGTTCTGTAAAGTTGCGCTGAGAGCGATTTAGGGAAATTCCTAGTAGAGTAGCATTCCCCTGTGTATACTTATCCCAACTCTGAGGTTGAGTCCCTGACACAAAGAGAACCATTTGGTCTTCACAGCCAATCACTCGCAAAAATTGCTGATAAAACCCTGCGAGACGCTGACATTGTTCCCGGCTTATAAAGTCTGAAACTTTATAAGCTCCGCCTAGTGTATGAGGCATATTACAGATGATTGGATGCTCCGTAAAGTGCCGATAGAATACCTGCTCCATATCAGGAGCATAGCCAGAATAACCGGGAAGAAAGGTACGAGAAACTTGGCGCGACTGGATCTGAGTAATATGGAATTCTGGAATTTCACTAGGAACCAGTTGATCCACAATGGCTAGAGCTTCTCCATAAAAGGTATTTAGATCGTGGAGGGCATGGAGTGACTGGATGGCATGAAGCAAACTCTGTGTGTCATTGAACGTCAAAGATTCCATAAGCCTGGACAGTAATGCGATAACGGGGGTTAACTGAATTAATTCAAACTTTTGCAGATTTTTAAGCGAATGTA
>JANMRU010000100.1:0-10359 GCA_031388585.1 Pseudanabaena sp. SOY_30_concoct_251
TTATCGCGGCGACCTAGCATATCAAGCCGTCGATCCACCGCAGGTGATCCGCAATACCCATAAGTCTTTACTCTCTCGTGATGAGTCTGCCCAAATAGATCGCCTACTGCGGCGTAATCGAGTTTTACCAAGACGCACTGCGAGTGCGAAGCGATCGCTTGCTGGCTTAGTAATTTGCGATCGCTGCGAAGGCAAAATGACGGTAACCTCGGTGACTTCACGCAGTTCCCAAAAAGCATCCTATTTATATCTGCGCTGCCACGACTGCCCTCAGGCAAATAAATGCAGCGCTATTGACTACGATCGAGTGCTTCAGGAAGCGATCGTACAAATTTGCACTAACTTGCCCCAAGCCGTTAACGATATGGAAGTTTCACGGCTAGTAGTAATTAAGGCAGAACAAGAAGCGGCGATCGCACTCAAATCTGACTTGATTGCCCAAATTCCAGCCCTGTTGATCTCCGGCATTCTCGACCAAGAAACCTCCAATCTGCGTATATATAATCTGCGCACGGAGATAGCAGCGATCGAGGATCAACTAGCGCAACTGCCCCCTACCAACCTAGGGGCGATCGCGCAGGCAATCTCTATTCCGCAATTCTGGTTAGATTTATCAGAGTCAGAGCGGCGCTTTTACTTTCGTGAATTTATCCGAGCCATCAGGCTAGATCCTGGATCTTCAGAGTTGAATCTTTACCTCAAATTTGTTTTCTAAATAATCTGAATGGCCATCCACTATACTACCTAGTGTTTATTGATCGGAGGAATCAAATCCATGATTGTACGTTATAAAAGGGCTTGGGCGTATCTTTTTATTGCCATGGGAGCACTCAACCTGGTTTTGGGTGTTTGGATTTTCCTACTCACAGGTAAACTTCAATTCATGATATTTTTTGGCATACTCATGCTGGCGATCGGCATAGGTTATCTCACGAAGCCCCTTGTCACAGTGACAGAAAGCAGTTTTGTGTTTAAAGCCATGATTGGCCCAATTGGGCGAACCTTCGAGTTTGACTCGCTCGATCGCGTTAGAGTCGAGAACAATAAGATCCTGATCCAAAATAATGGTGGTTGGAAAAGTTTACCTATTAGCAAATTTCTTGCTCACAATAACGATTGGCAAGCCTTAATTGAATTGATTACCTCAAAGAGAATTTAAACTTCCGAATTTGTCACAATGCGATCGCGGCCTTCCACTTTAGCCCAGTAGAGCGCCTGATCTGCGATATCCACCAGGTGGGTGCATGGGAGATCTGCCGTTGGCACAATTGTTGCTACCCCAAAACTGAGAGTGACATATGGACTAATACTGGAACTAACATGTGGAATTTGGAGCTTCGCAATATTGGTCTGGATTGTCTTAGCCACCTCGGCTACACCAATCGAAGATATATAGGGAAGAATGACGGCAAACTCTTCTCCCCCATAACGTGCGACAAGATCTTCTGGTCTTCTAACCGCAGAACGAATAGCGCTTGCTATGCCTTCTAAGCATCGATCGCCAGCGAGATGACCGTAAGAGTCGTTATAGGCTTTGAAGTAATCAACATCGCAAAAGATCAGTGATAGTGGCAATTGTGACTGTTCTAACTTTTGCCACTCTTGGCGGAGATATTCATCGAAATAACGGCGATTAGCAATCTGGGTTAACTCATCAAAGCGTACCAGATGTTCTAACTCTTGATTCGCCACCTCAATCTTTGCTTTTGCCTGTTTTAGCGCCAGCTCAGTCTGTTTGCGATCGCTGATATCTGTAAGCGAACCAACCATGCGAATTGGATTGTCCTGTTCGTTCCTAAATACTTGTCCCCGTGATAGCAGCCATTTGTAGCTGCCATCTTTACAACGCATACGGTATTCAGCTACGTAGTTTGGTGTTTTCCCTTGTAGGTGATTCTCAAAAACATAGAGCATGTGAGCGCGATCGCCAGGGTGAACCATGTCCACCCATTCCTCAAAATTATCGAGTTCGCGATCGAGATATCCCAGGATTTCACGACATCGAGGCGAGAGAAAATGTTTGTTATCGATCAGATTATGATCCCAAATCCCATCGTTATTGCCTTGAAGTGCTAACTGCAATCTTTCTTCTTTTTCGCGCAACTCTGCCTCAATGCGTTGGCGATCGCGAATTTCTTTCTCATACTCTAGGGTGCGTTCTTTCACTTGCTGTTGCAGTGTCTGATTGTAATCCCCTAAAAGTTTCTCGGCTTGCTTGCGATCGGTAATATCTTGAAATATAGCGATCGCATATTTTACCGCCCCATGGCTGTCAAAGATCGGTCTAGCCAGTACTTCTAGTGGTATAATTTTCTCATCTTGATGGATCTCTATATCATCGATGATAATACTTTCACCTCGTAGAGCCCGTATAGCTGGTATATTCTCTGTAGGATATAATTGATCGGTGCCAGCGCGATAGGCTTTGTAGGTTGTAGCTAATTGTTCTGAAGAAGCCGATGGGATGTTTGTAATGCTGAGGAGCTGTCGTGCAAGTTGATTGAAGTAAGCAACAGTACCATCCTGATTGTGGACAGCTACACCAATTGGAAGGGCTGAGATTAATTGAGCAATTTGGCTATCAGTTTGAGATAATTCATCGTTTAACATCTTTATCTCAGATAGTGATATTTGCAACTGCTTGGCAATGCTGTTGAGCGATCCTGCCAGTTCGCAAACATCATGAGAAATTTCAATGACTTCAATGCCTTCAATGTTAGATGTTTTAGCTATTTCTCCTTGAGCAAGCCCCTTAGTTAATTCATTTAATTGGAGAATTGGTGCTGTCACTCGCCGTACTGCTAGAATCCCTACTCCAATAGTAGTAATGAAGGCTGCTACGCACAGTAGTAATGTTGTTTTAGTATTAGCATTAATATGTTCGACAAAGTCAGATTCAGGGATTGCTGTGACAATTAGCCAGTTCAAACCTTTGGGATCTTGGAAGGGTAAAATTTGCAGAAATTGCCGATTGCCATCTATCTCAAATTCGGTTAATTGGGAACTTTTAACTAGTGAAAGGTTTTGATAGTTAGCAGCTAAGAATTTAGCAGTTTCTCGGGTTAAACGATTGCTGCTATATATTGCCTGCAACCTCTCGGCTCTTTGACTCTGCTCGTTAAAGGTATAAGGCTTCTCGCCTGTTGAACTTGCAACTAGCAAGCCAGAACGTTCTAGAATAAAGAGCTGCCCTGTAGGAGTAATTTTAAGGCTGTGCAGAAAATCTCCAATGTGCCCCAAGACGAGATCGACTGCCATTACCCCAAGTAAGTTTCCTCGCTCGTCATACAAGGGATGAGAAGCTGTGATGCCAATCTCACCTCGGGAAAATGTGTAAATGCGACTCCAGATCGGTTTTTTCGCAGTAGTTGCGCTTTGAAACCAAGGGCGAATTCGCGCATCAAAATTAGATTCGGTTTCTGGCAAAAGCTCAGCACGCTGACCGCGTTCGTTTAAGAGATAAAACAACCGCTTGGGAAAATCTTCAGTGGAGCCAGACATTAACTTCCCACTCTCATGAAACCCGGTGAGAACGATCGAGCCATCTGTACGGCCAAAATAAATTTGACTGACGCTACTAAATTGCTGTAATTGCAGGACGAAATGACGTTCCAGTGCGATTTTGCCCTGCAATTTTAATTGCAATTCCGAAAGCTGAGCGGCATTGATATTAGCCTGGTTGATGACGTGGGGTTGTCCCAGGTAATTTTGCAAGTGTTGTTGGACGCGATCGCTCACCTCAGTCCTAAGTTGGGTAGAAAGATCGCCAACTGATTTCTGGCCATTGCGAAATGAAAGCCAACCCGTAACTCCCACTGCAACAAAAACTTGCAGGACAAGCAGTTCAATTAAGATTTGCCTTAGAGATGTCTTTCTAAAATGATTGGGGAACCAAACAGCAAGAGGGGGAAATCGCATTGTTGATAATGGATTACATTCTGCAAAAAATATCGTTTGCGATCGCCAAGCAATAATACCATACCCCCCAGGAATCAGATATTCTGGTCAAGAGCGAGAGGCTACATTCTCTCTAAAACTCTCATGCCGAGCAACCCTAGTCCTAGCTTTAGGGTTTTGGCGGAGATATTACACAGGCTAAGACGCGAACTTCGTTCTGGTTCCTCTGCTTGTAATACAGGGCACTGCTCAAAAAACTGGTTAAATTTTTGGCTGAGTTCAAACAAATACTGACATATGCGATTGGGCAGTAGATCCTCGGCCACTGCTTCAATTACCTCACCGAACTGCAAAAGATGCTTAGCCAACACCACTTCTGCCTCACTACTGAGCTGAATGGTTGGATTCGTAGAGAGATTCTCGAAATCAATTTCTCCTTTGCGTCCAATGCCTTGCACGCGAACATAGGCGTAGAGCATGTATGGTGCCGTATTGCCCTGTAGAGACAGCATCTTGTCATAACTGAAGACATAGTTGCTGGTGCGATTTTGGCTGAGATCGGCATACTTAACTGCACCTAAACCAACGGCTTCAGCGGCGTCCTGCTTGACTTGCTCCGATGCTGTAGGGGTGCGAATTTCTAGATCGGTGCGGACACGGGCGATCGCTTCGTCTAACAAGCTCTTGAGTGCGACAGTATCCCCCGATCTCGTTTTCTGTTTCTTGCCATCTTCCCCTAACACCAAGCCAAACGGAACGTGTTCGACTTGCACTGCATCGGATAACCAACCCGCCCGCGTTGCCACTTGAAATACCTGGGCAAAGTGCCCCGATTGCCCTGCATCGGTAATGTAGATAATTCTCTGAGCTTTATCGACATCTATGCGATAGCGCAGGGCCGCCAGATCGGTAGTGGCATAGTTGTAGCCGCCATCGGATTTCTGAACGATTAGGGGCAGTGGCTCGCCTTCTTTATTCGTGAAGCCCTCTAGAAATACGCATTTGGCTCCCTGATTCTCTTCTAGTAGCCCTAGGGTTTGCAGATCATCAACTACGCTTGCTAAGTAGGGATTGTAAAAGGATTCGCCCCGTTCGGTGAGTTGAATGTCCAGGACATCATAAATTTTCTGAAATTCCCGTCGCGACTGATCGCACAACAACTGCCATGCCACTTTGGCTTCCGGGTCGCCTGCTTGCAGTTCTACCACAGCCTGGCGTGCGACTTCTTTAAATTCTAAATCCTCGTCGAATCGCTGTTTGGCAGCGCGATACAGTACCACTAGATCGCCTAGATCCAAGACATCGGATCTGGTTAAAGCTTCTGGATAGGCTTCGCGCAGGTAGGTAATCAGCATGCCAAACTGAGTACCCCAGTCACCGATGTGATTGAGGCGCAGTACTTCATGCCCCTGAAATTCCAGAATGCGGGCAATGCAATCTCCAATAATCGTCGATCGCAAGTGTCCGACATGCATTTCTTTGGCAATGTTGGGACTGGAAAAATCTACTACAACTCGCTGTGGTTTAGCAGTGGGCAGAATCCCAAGGCGATCGCCTGCTTGCATGTTGACGAGTTGAGCTTCCAGGTAGCTAGTTTTGAGTTTGACATTGATAAATCCCGGCCCATCGATACTGGGTTGTTCGCATAGATCGGCGATCGCTAAATTCTCAATGATTTTGCTAGCAATTTCGCGGGGATTCTGCTTGAGTTTCTTGGTCAAACCTAAAGCTGCATTGCACTGATAGTCACCAAACTGCCGATCTTTAGATGGGAAGACAGATGGATCGAATAGCGCAAATTCTGCTCCAAACGCGGCAATGCAGGCATTAGTAAATCTCGTCTTTAATTCCGATAGAACTGAAGTGGTCATTATATTGTTAATTTAATTTTAGACAACGCCATGCTGTTTAAACCATGCCAGAAGCCGCTTCCAGCCTTCTATCGCTTCCTGTTTGCGGTAGGAAGGGCGATAGTCAGCAAAAAAAGCGTGGGGCGTGTTGGGATAGAGAATAATTTCAGAGGTTTTGCCTTGTTTATTCAGTGCAGCGCGCATTTTCTCTACACTCTCTGTGGGAATGCCTGTATCGCTGCCGCCATAAAGCCCGAGGATGGGTACTTTTAGGTCTGACACAATATCAATGGGATGTTTGGGAGTTAGGGGCGTAGACTCGCCTACCAACCTGCCGTACCAGGCAACTCCTGCTTTAATCTTGGGATTATGAGTTGCATATAGCCAAACAATCCGTCCGCCCCAGCAAAAACCTGTAATCCCTAATTTGCTGATATTACCTTTTGATTTAGCGGCCCAACTGACAGTGGCATCCAGATCTGACATCACCTGAGCATCTGGTACTTTTGCCACTACTTTACGAATTTCCTGAATATCGCTGAGTTGGGAAACATCACCCTGTCGAGCATAGAGTTCGGGTGCGATCGCCAAATAACCCAACTTCGCAAATCGACGACAAACATCTTGCATATGCTCGTGAACGCCAAAGATTTCCTGCACGATTAGAACGACAGGGAACCCATCACCAGAGGCAGGCATAGCGCGATAGGCGGGAATTTCTCCGTTTGGGGTCGGGATTTTTACACCGCCAGCCACCAAACCTTTAGCATCAGTTTTGATTGTTTGAGCCGAAATAGGCTGAGTTGCGATGGCAAAACCAGCGGTTAGGGTAGCAGCAGCAATGAATTCTCGGCGAGAAAAATTACGCATTAAACTCTAGAAGTGAGGATTGATACATTATCACTTAAGTTAAAGAGATTTATAACTTAATGCTTTTTGCATCATTACCATTTGCATTTAAGACTAAACTCGATCCCAATGCCATCAAGATTGAGTTATGACTGAACTAACTGAAACTATTTTTAGCAAGATTATCAAACGCGAAATCCCTGCAAACATTGTCTATGAGGACGATCTAGCATTAGCATTTCATGATGTTAATCCGCAGGCCCCTGTGCATATTTTGGTTATCCCCAAGCAGCCCATCCCGATGCTATCGCAAGCAGGGGCGGAAGACCAATTGCTACTGGGTCATTTACTCCTGGTAGCTGCAAAAATCGCCAAAGATTTAGGGCTAGAGAAGGGGTTCCGTTTAGTAATTAATAATGGCAGTGAGGCTGGCCAAACCGTGTTTCATCTGCACCTGCACATCTTGGGTGGGCGATCGCTGCAATGGCCACCAGGTTAGTTTCTGCTCTGAGGAAAAACTTGTATGTTTGATAGCCCTAATTTCTTAGCCTTAATTCTCGTCAATTTGCTGGGCATAGTTGGTATTGCGATCGCATTCCGCTACAGCAAATCTCTGACATTGCTCCTTGCACCTACAGATCGCGATCTTGCTACTAAAGACGTTGTTGACAGTGGCGATCGCGCTGCTGAAATATTGGCGTTAAAGCAAGAGTGCTTGAGTTTGCGCGAGCAACTAGAACAGCAAGGAGATCGGCTGGTTGACGAATTTAGGGAAGCTACTTTTCAAGAATTGAAGTCCCTCCTAACTCAGTACAAAAGTGTGCAGCAGATGGTAGAGACCAAACCTAACTTGCCTGCTAAAAACCTGATCGCTTTATTTACTCCCCTAGATAATTTGCTTCAGAGTTGGGAATATGAACCGATTGGAGAAACATGGCAGCAGGTGGCATACGATCCGCAACTGCATCAAAGCGATCTCCCCGACATCTCTGAGGGAGAGAAAGTATACGTGAGATTTATCGGCTATAAATCTCATGCGGGTGACATTCTTGTTCCTGCAAAGGTAAGTCGTACTCTACCAAAACATATTGCCTAATTGGTGTCAGTAATGCCACAATTTGTGTCAATGCCATAAACGGGGCAACATGGAAAGATTTGAGTACAGCATGATGTTACTGAAGACGCGATCTCCGATCAGTTAGTAGCAGAGGGAGTGCAGAAGCAGGATATTGTACTTGCCTACCACGCATCTCACGTACGGCAGTATACTGAGTTTGCCGTAGCTTGATGTAATCTGAGAGGGCGCTAGATTGGATAAGTAGTTTTGAGTGGTTTACAGGCGATCGCTGCTCGCTATGATTTTGGCAGTATCTATTAGCGATCATTTAGCATAAAGACATTAAATGCCAGTGATTAAAATTTAAAATGACTGCCCTCCCTAGTCTGACCCGCTCTGTCACAGGAAAGACAGATCGATCAAATGGCGATCGCTTTTTCAACACACACAAGCGATCGCCTTCCCATCTCAACTAATAAAAAAGCGATCGCTATATTTTCTTCATTCAGTAATAATGCACTGGTTTTCTAAGCTTCAAAGTATTTACAAGCAAGAATGCATTCTCATTACTCTGGCTGCCATACAATGCAAGATCTTTTGGCTAACAATCCTGCCATTCGTTCTGCCTCAGCTAAGTTATCTTCTCGATATGGCAAACCAAAGACATTGGCATGGTTTAGAGAATCCTGCACAACATCCAAGCCAATTTTCCGAATAAGATCGACTTCAAGACTGGCAATTCCATAACATTTGCGAAACAAGTCGGCACATTGTTTTGGAGAACATGCACTTGCTAAATTAACAGAAAGACCGCGTTCATTAGGTCGTAGGAAATAAGCATCCGCTTTTACTCTTCCCGTATCTTCATCAATCCACTGTTTGCGAAGCAGTGCTCGATAAACAATAGTATCCTTTGACAATGGTTCAAACTGACTCATGCTTGATTCAGCCATTCCAACCACTGTATGAGAACGGATGTTGTCACAGGCTTTTCTACGGCGTATGTTTCTCCCAACTCATGGTACAGATATGTTTGTAAATCATCATAAGAAGGGCAAAATAATCGAACTTCACATTCAGGGGACGGTTTGCTCCATGTCAATCGAATGCTGCCTTGCTCGTCTGTTGAAGCCGTTGCCTTTGGAAAGCGATCGCCCATTACCTCATAAGCTTCCATTACTAATCGCATTGCCAACTTAAACGCAGCTTGACTTGGTTGCAAAATTCCATACTCATCCGTCTCGTCCTCCTCTAAAAGGGCAACGAGCCGCTTTAATGTCATGGTAGTATTGCTGCTGAAGGGTTTTGCTGACTGAGCAATGGTCATAGAGCTTAGGTACATGCAAGATTAAACTATTATACTATTTCAATAAGCGATCGCTACTAATATCACCATCTACCAAAGCCAATAATAGGATCTCACGATCTCCCTTTTCGTTCTCAAAACTAAATCGCGATCGCTCCTCCCAAAATCCTAACAAAGCGTGCTCTTTAACTCACACATAAGGAAGCGATCGCCTTCTCATCTCTACTCATAGAAAAGCGATCGCACCTTTTACTCAAGACAATTATTTGGAGAGCGTTTCAGGTTCATGTAGCACACCTGCAATAATCTTCCATTTGTCTTCGACTTTACGCAGGGTATAGGTAAAACCAAAGTGTTCAATTTCCTTGCCTTCTGTATCAAAGCGCTTGGCAACTCCAACAACTTGTCCTTGAGTACCGCTGAGTTGAGTAGTTTGGAGTTCACCAATAATTTTAGATTCTTTAAATTTTTTCTTTTTCAAGTCATCCATTAGATCTTTAAAGACCTCAAGTACTTCTTCTGATTTGTGCATCACTGCAACTTGGTCTGAAGTCATAAGCATCGAGGGGGTATGGAAGAATTTTTCAACCTCCGCTGGATCTAGCAAATTAAAGGCTTGAGCATAGGCACCAAAGGTTCTCAAGATATCGAGGAGTTGGTTATTCATAAGTGTTGCCTCAATTTTGGGTGTTTGTTGTAAAAAGAGATGAATCATCTGGGCGGTTGTATCTGCATGGCTATAGGAAAGTCCATGGGCGGCATCCGCGATCGCTTCCAATTTGGCATTTGGAATTTTGTTAGCCAGTACATCACTATTCTTGGGAGGGATAGCGATGTCTTGATCGCCTGTGAGGATAAGTGCGGGGGCTTTAATATTGCGTAAGGTATCACAGGTGTTATGCGTGGCAAAGGCTTGGAGTTGTCGTCGCAAGGCTTCTCCCTTGCTGTGAAATGGGGTTGTTTCTTTGAGGAACGCTTCAAGGGCGGGGCGATCGCTCATAATAAATTCTGGTGTGAAAAGCAATTCTAAAAGATTTCCATTCATAACTCCACTAATATCACCATATTGGCTACAGGTGCCACCTGCCAGCGTACAGCCTAGAATGAGTTTGTCTAGCTTGTCAGGGTGTTTTAGGGCGAATTGCTGGGCGATCGCACCACCCATGCTGACCCCAAATACATGGGCTTTGGGGATTCTCAAAGCGTCTAACAAACCTGCGGCATCATCTGCCATATCGGTAATGCTATAGGCATGGGTGGATTTGCTGGTTAGACCTGCATCGCGGTTATCGAAGAGGATAAGTTGATAGTTTTGGGCGAGGCGATCGGTGAATTTCTTGCCCCAGTCGAGGTGACTGAAACTCAGCCCGATAATCATAAGTAGCGGCTTTCCACTACCT
>JANMRU010000156.1:0-12711 GCA_031388585.1 Pseudanabaena sp. SOY_30_concoct_251
GTTGCAGATCGGTTAGAGAGCTATTTAACTTTTCTATTTGACAAAGATTTTAGTTTTAAGACTCTTGGAAAATTAATTCAGGCAATTAGATCGGACAATTCGAATAAAACGGATGAAATCTTGAGTTCTCTTGTTCTCAAAGATCTTGATCAATGGAGAAAGGATAGAAATAAAGCTGCACATGAAATGGTGAAGATTGAAGACGGTAAGAGAGTTGGTTGGGAAGAAAGAGTAAAAATCAATAAAATAGTAGCAGAAACAGGTTTAGAATTAGTTCGCAAAATCCACAACCGAATTCGGAAACTACGCTCATAACCCACGCAGCCCAACAAGCGCTTGCAACGGAACGGAGGTTAGCATCGGTTATGATGCAAACATGGTCGCCATTCGGTGAAGCGCAAGCCGTTAGATAGACTCATCGATACACTAAAAAAGAATTTGTCTGACTTGGCGATCTATATTTTCATGAACTGGCTGCCCAGATTACTGAAACATCATATTTGTTGAACATTGAGTCTGCACTCACAAGCGTCATAGCCTCTAGCTGAGATTGAGCGATCAACATTCGATCGAAAGGATCGCGATGAAATAAAGGCAGTGACGCCGCTCGTAAAGCATGAGAAGCCGAAATTTCTAGCGATCGCGCTCCTAATTGAGCCATCCGTGTAGAGATATAATCATCGATTTGTTCTGGAAGTGGAAGCTTGCCGATCGCAACTTTAATCCCTATCTCCCAGACACTGGCAACTGAGAACCAAACTTCGTTTGTCTCGTCAACAATTTGTGCAATTACCGCCTCACTTAACTTTTCTGGCTGAGAAAACCACCATAGCCAACATTGCGTATCTAGCAAAAGTCTCACTCTACATCACCTTCAAAGGCCGCTAAAATCTCTTCAGGCAAAGGTGCATTAAAGTCATCTGGCACTAAAAACTTTCCTCGATCTTGTCCCAAACTAGAGCGGCGGTCTAATGATGTGCGAAATGGAACCAACTTTGCAATTGGGATTCCTCGGTTGGAAATAATAATTTCTTCTCCAAGCTCCACACGAGATAATAGCCGAGATAGATTTGTTTTAGCTTGATGGATATTTATAGTTTCCATGCTTTTTAAGGACTAAGTCTATAAACTAAGTTTAGTCTAATCGTGATGATTTTTCAAGAGCGAACTACTTAGCATTGTGGAATACTAGGCAAGCCCCAAGGCAGAACATACCCTTTGCGTTGGAGGGCGATCGCGCCAGTTAAAATGTAGGTGTATCAGCAACTTCGCTATAGAAAAGAGGAGTTTGCTTGGTGTGAAAAATTGAAAAGCTATAATTTTAACTAATCGCAATTAATTGATTGGCAATGAATTATGTTTCGGCTGAAGTACCCATCCCAACAAAGTGACCCGCCCCTTTCTCCTAGGGAAACACTGCCTACTATGTACGATCTGCCTAGTGAAAATCCTGAGGAGCCTGGTTTGCCCGATCAATTTCATGACTTTCAGCCTGAGCTTTTGTGGTTGACTTTTTGCCCTCCCAGCTATGATCAGGATCGAGTGTTTAGTGCTAGCGACCTCAATCTCTATTATGATGTCCATCATCAAAATTGGTACAAGCGACCAGACTGGTTTGGGGTTGTCGGCGTACCAAGGCTTTACGATGAACACGACCTGCGTTTGAGCTATGTAATTTGGCAAGAGGGAGTTAGCCCACTTGTCGTTGTGGAGTTGCTATCACCTGGGACAGAGAAAGAGGACTTAGGGCAGTTAGAACCCGCGCCACAAAATGGCAAAGAAGATCGAGTCGAAAAACCACCAACCAAGTGGAAGGTGTACGAACAAATTCTCCGCATCCCCTATTACGTAGTTTTTAGCCGTTACACAAACCAAATGCAAGTATTTACCTTGCAGGCTGGTCGTTATGTGGAATTGAACTTGAGCGAACCGAAGGTGTGGATGGGAGAGATCGATCTGGGCTTAGGAGTATGGGAAGGAGAGTATAAAAGCATCAATCGCTCGTGGTTGCGTTGGTACGATGCTGAAGGTAACTGGGTACTCACCGATGTCGAACGTGCCGAACATGCCGAACAACGTGCGGAATATTTGGCGCAGCGTTTACGTGAATTGGGGGTTGAACCCTAGCAATATAAATTAGGTGACATCCTTAAGCTGATCGGGAGTGAGATGGGAATGAATTACCTGCCCATCGCGGAACCAGACAATGCGATTAGTAAAGCGAGCTACTTCTGATTCGTGAGTAACCACCACCACCGTAATACCACTGGCATTTAGTTCGCCAAATAAATCTATAACTTCCCGAGTTGTACGACTGTCAAGCGCTCCTGTCGGTTCGTCAGCCAGTAGCAAGACTGGTTGGTTGACGATCGCCCTAGCGATCGCTACCCGCTGTTGTTGACCGCCAGATAATTGATTGGGTCGATTATTCAACCGATTTCCCATCGCCACACGCTCTAAAGCTGCGATCGCTCTTTCCTTGCGCTCACGGTGCGGCACATTAGCATAGGCCATCGGCAGCATCACGTTTTCTAGAGCATTGAGTTGGGGTAGCAAATGGTACTGCTGAAACACAAAGCCAAGTTTCAGATTGCGGACATGTGCCAACTGCGAGTCAGATAGTGTCGCCACGTTTTGACCATCGAGGAAATAATTTCCTGAAGTTGGGCGATCCAAGCAGCCAATAATATTCATCGCAGTAGACTTCCCAGAGCCTGATGGCCCCATGATCGCAGTGTATTCACCTTTTTCTACCACCAGATCGACATCCGAGAGCGCCACAACCTCAGTATTTTCCATACCGTAAATCTTGTAAACATGCTCCAACCTGATGACGGAATTTGTCTCTTCCCCAGCATTTGCAGGAATTTGTATCTTAGAACTGGTGAGCATAATTTATTTGCGAATAATTGATCGTTGTTAAACAGTTCTCAACGCGACGATCGGATCGAGTTTGGCGGCTTGTCTAGCAGGGAATACTCCAAAAAACAAACCGATCGCACCCGAGACACCAACGGCCAGAATAATTGCACCGCTGGAAACACCAGCTTGTAAAGGAGTAGATGCGGCAATTAATAAGATTCCACCGATACCTAAACTAGTTCCAACTAGGCCACCAGCAATGGAAAGAATCACCGCTTCGATCATAAATTGACTGAGAATATCTGACTGCGTTGCACCAAGTGCTTTGCGCAAGCCAATTTCTTGGGTGCGCTCGGTGACGGATACGAGCATGATATTCATAATGCCAATACCGCCGACTAGCAGCGAAATTCCGGCGATCGCTGCCAGCATCAGAGTAAGTGCGCTCGTGATGTTATTAACAATTTCAAGGGCATCTTTCTGAGTACGAATGGTGAAAGTCGCATCGGCCAGAGTGTCAGTGGTCTGGTGGCGCAACCGTAACAGGTTTTCAATTTGAAACTTGGCAGCATTGATACTGTCATTATCCTTAGCAGAAACAGAGATCGCCTGCACGGCTATGCCATAGGGTGAAGTACGTCCGATTAGACGACTGCTCATGGTACTGAATGGCATAAAAATCGTGTCATCCTGATTTGTGCCCAGGAAAGCACCCTTTTCATCCATTACCCCAACCACTTCAAAGCTGACACCCTTAATCCTGATCTGAGATCCAATCGGGTTACTTTGCCCAAATAAGTCTTTGGCGATCGCCGATCCAATCGTAATTACCTTGGCATTACGTTTGACATCATCCTCGTTGAGAAATCTACCACTACTAACTCCAGCACTACGCACGATGCTATATGCATTTGTAGTGCCTACTAGAGTGCTGCGCTTAGTTTGATTGCGATAGGTGGCAAGTTCTGAGCCATTTACCTGGGGGGCAACGTCTTTAACCGATGGGACTTGAGTGGCGATCGCTTCTGCATCTGCAAGCACAAGACGATTTGGTGGTGCGATCGTATTGCGGCGGGTATTGTCTGAGCCAGGAATAATAAATAAAACATCAGTGCCCAACGACTGAAACTGTGATGTCGCATACTTCTGCGCCCCTTGACCAATACCGACCATTGCAATTACCGACGCATTGCCAATGATGATGCCTAGCATGGTCAGACAACTACGCAGCCGATTAGCTGCGAGCGTCCGCGCTGCCATATTAAAACTCTCTAAAATGTCCATGATTTAAGTTTTTTAAGCGCTTAAGGGGCCAAAGCCATAGTGATCTCGATCGCAAGCCAGGATCAACATGCACTTTAAGATTAAACTTAGCAATCGTTAGCCATCTCCACATCCACTGCCAGGATGATCGTGTACTTTTAATTTGCTGCTGGCATTGACCGTGGAGAAATTAAATTTCATTACCAATTTGGGTCGCAACCTAAAGCCCCCAATAATATTGTTAATTCCCAATCTAGTGAGAGAGTAAAGAATGTTGCAAATAGCTGCGCTTACCCCTGGAGTACTACCGTTAACCGATCCAGTTTATATTTTTTGCGTTGTATTACTGATTATTGCGATCGCGCCCCCACTTGCGACTCGTCTCAAAATACCGCCTTTAGTGGCGCTAATTATTCTAGGGACAATTCTGGGTAAGAACGTTTTAGGCATCCTAGACCGAGATGTAGTTGGTGCTTCTAATATCGTCTCGACTTTAGTAGATTCAGGTCAACTACCCGCCGCAGCTAAGTCAGCACTGCTCAAAACTCTAAATCAGCAATCACTCCTACAAGGGTTAGAAAAGATCGGACTCCTTTACATCATGCTGTTGGCAGGCTTGCAGATGAATTTGCAGAACCTCCAACGTCTTGGTGTGCGATCGCTCGTTTTTGGCCTACTCACATTTGGTGTCCCTTTTAGCGTGGGAATTATCTCTGGCCAATGGCTCACAGCAGGAGGATTAGCTGCTGTCCTATTAGGCATTCTTTATTCGCCACACACTCTAGTTTCATATCCAATCATGGCAAGGTATGGCATCGTCCAGAGAGAAGCTGTTGGCGTTGCCGTTGGTGGTTCAGTGATCACATCTATTCTCACTCTGGTTGGCCTATCGATCGTCCAGGCTGTTAAGAGTGGCAATGTTGGGGCAACTTTATGGATAAATCTGCTAGTACTATTTCCCCTGTTAGTTTGTCTATGCTTCTGGGGATTGCCTAAAATCGCCAGTCTCGTCCTCGATCCGACAGATGAGAAAAACCTCAGTGGCCAATTTGTTTTTGTGCTTAGTTGTTTATTTATCATTGCATCCGGCACACTTTTGTTGAATATCGATTCCATCGTTGGCGCATTTATTGCGGGCTTGGCGCTAAATCGCTTGATTCCATTTACCGGCAACTTAATGAAGCAGATTGAGTTTGTTGGGAATAGCCTATTTATCCCTGCTTTTATGATTGCCGTTGGCGTACTGTGCAATCCCAGTATTTTCTTCACTCGCCCAGAGAATCTTGGCATTGCTCTAGCTGTAATCGCCGGTGCGGTCGGTGCAAAATTCCTAGCTGCCGCAATTGCTGGCAAAGCTTTTAACTACTCATTCCCTGAGGTAATGGTGATGTTTAGCCTCACGATGTCTAGAGCAGCTTTAGTTTTAGTCATAGCCCTATATGGCAAAAATGTAGAGCTAATCAATGATGGTATTTTTAACGCCATCATTGTCTACATCATCGTCACCTGTCTGGCTAGCCCCTTAATCGCCGATGTTTTTGGCAAGCAGGTAGCGGCAAAGCAGGAATTAGAATTAGCAGAGCAAAAGTTGTCTTAGGGAATATTGGTTGTATTCTCCCAGACTAGAATTCAAGTTCCCAAAGCTGATGCTACACCTTCAGCGCGGGCTTCTCAGTAACACCAACTACCGCTTCGGTTAGGTGCTAAAGAATAAAACCAATTCCTAGACAGATTCCACTCCAAAAATGTAGCCCCACCGCAATAAATTTGCTGTTACTGACTAGCTCCGGGCGATCGTGATGCTGCATCACCCAGGTGCAGAGCTTGATCGCGATGGGTAAACTCGTGAATACTAGGCCAGTCCAGACTGGAAAGATCCCTAAAGCCATGCATAGCAGTGTAAGCGCATAAATACTCCCACAAATCAAGGGGAGAAGCTTCGCAGCTAAAGCTGTGCCCAGCCTGACAATGGGCGATCGCTTGCCCGCCGCAATATCATCCTCAACTTGATGAAAATGCGAGCAAAATAAAACCAGGCTTGTGATCGCACCAATGATCGCCGAAGCTAGCAATGCAGTCCAAGAGAATGTCTTAGCCTGACTATAAAATGCGGCTGATACGGCTAAAGGGCCGAAGCAGACAAAACAAATAATCTCGCCCCAACCCCGATAGCCAAACCGAAACGGTGGCCCTTGGTAGGTATAGCCCAAAAAACAACACAGAGCGATCGCGCCAACAACCACAAAATCTTGCTGCCACCAGGAAATCCCCAGTACCCCAAGAATACCAAGCGCTAAGCAGGCATTACCAATCCAAAAAATCAAACGTTTATTGCCCGTCAGATTCACAATGGAATGTGCTTTATTCTTATCAATGCCTGTTTCAGAGTCGAACACATCATTGCTGAGGTTCTCCCATACCAGGATCAAAATCGCAGAAACTAGAAAATTAGCAAATATAACCCAGTGTATAATCCCAGTTTCATAGGCAGCAACAGCGGTACCAGTGGTAATCGGTATAATGGCAACGCTATACATAGGGGGCTTGATTGCCGCTAACCAAAGCTTTTGCTTAGTTACGGAATCTTGCGGATGAGAGTTAGTGGGCGCAATGCCTTGCAGCATTATGAGCTTAGTGAATGGGCTAGTTAATCTTATCGAACATTACCCAATTGGCGCTATTTACTCATACTTATATGAACTAAATATGAACTTAGATTAAGCGATCGCGCAAGAATAACCTTGAGAAGGATTCTAAGTTTAAGTAATTTTGCGTAATATTAAGACTTAGTCAATAATTGCTGAGTTTAAAGATAGTGACATGGCAGACCAGTTAGTTCGCGCTACTGCCGCAGATGGTGGCATTCGGGCGGTAGGCTTAATTTCAACTCAACTGACCGAAGAGGTGCGCAGTCGGCACAAGATGTCGGCGGTAGCCACAGCGGCACTGGGTCGAACCATGAGCGCAGGGTTGCTGCTATCTTCCAGCATGAAAAAAGCAGGTTCTCGCGTCAATATTCGCATCAATGGCGATGGGCCATTAGGGGTGGTCTTTGCCGATGCCGGACTGGATGGTACAGTTCGCGGCTATGTCACAAATCCGCAAGTAGAGCTACCCACTAATGACAAAGGCAAACTTGATGTGGGCAAGGCAGTAGGGCGCAATGGTTTTGTCTATGTAGTTAAAGATACTGGCTATGAATATCCTTATTCCAGTACGGTTGAGTTGGTGTCAGGAGAAATTGGCGACGATTTGACCCATTATCTTGTGTCCTCAGAGCAAACCCCATCAGCTTTGCTACTTGGGGTATTCGTCAATACAACAGGTGTAGCAGCAGCAGGGGGATTGCTTCTACAAGTTCTACCCAAAGCCGCGCATGATACCAAGCTGGTTGAACTATTAGATTCGCGTGTAAGTAGTTTGGCAGGTTTTACACCTTTACTCCGTCAAGGCAAGTCCCTCTCGCAGATTTTGCAAGACTTGCTCGGAGATTTAGATCTGAATATATTTCCTGAAACGCAGTTGGTTAGGTTTCAGTGTACTTGTTCCTTCGATCGCGTATTGGGGGCATTAAAGATGCTAGGAGAAGTGGAGCTTAAAGATATGATTGCCAAGGATGATGGAGCTGAGGCAACCTGTCACTTTTGCGCGCGGACCTATCGAGCCGATCGCGATCAACAGGCGCAAATCATCAAAGATCTTAGCGCCGAAACCAAGACTTAAATGGGAGCTATTTCCTCAGGAATTTCGGGCTTGGCTTTATTTGGTTGATTTGGCTGATTTGGACGAAATGGATTTTTGGACGGACAAATTGAAATTGCTTTTTGCCGCAACTTGGCCGTTGGCCCCAAAATAGCATTGGCAAACAGGCGATCGAACTCGCGCTGAAAGTGGGCTCCAACGACAGGATTATCGATCGCAACCAAAGTCTCATCGTTATTATAGTTAGCATTCATAGACCAGTTATGCGAACCCGTAATTACAAGACGGCCATCGATCACCGCAAACTTATGATGTAGGAGATCTCCGTGGGCTAGATTAGGTATACCAACTGTCTTAATTGGTTTTAGCCAAGGTCTTCCATTCCCAACCTTACAGTCTTGAGTAGAAACAAAACCCCACATATCTAAAGTTGTGGCATAACTCCTGTAGGCAAACTGCGGATCGACAAGAACTCTCACATTGACATCCTTTTTGTGTCGAGATTCCAGAATATTTCCGAGGATGGGATCGGCAAACACAAAAAGTGCTAGATCGGCTTTATGCTCGCTACTGGCAAGGACTGTACCAATAAAGCCATTACTGGTTTGCTCAAAGGGCAGGCTTTGCGAATCTGGAGAAAACTTGATACGTACCTGGGCATCTCCCACCAACACATATTTCACTTTGCGATGGAATTTCTTGCTGCCAAAGAAACTATTGGGCGTACTGCCAGGGCCATCACCCCACATTAGATTAAACTCTTCGGTAAATAATTTCGCTACTTCGGAGTTCTCAATTCTTAAGAGATTATTGGCATTACCAGTAGAACTGGGATTGGTAAAATCCCCATGCATATCACTCATGGTGTAGTTAGCAGAGCTAGTGAGCACCACCTTATTATCAATCACCATAAATTTGTGATGCATCAAGCCCGAGCCCTTAGAGCCATCAGCCGTATCATCGAGATGAGGTAAGCCAGAATTTCTAAGGATAGCGATCGCATCATGCTGATATATCTCAGTTGTACTCAATTGGCCGTCATTATCGAGATCGGCAAACTTGATGAATTCTTGATATTTCTGTTTGAACCTACCATCAAATTTAGCAACTTCTGCAGGAGAGAACTCACTATATCCTCGACTATATAAACTGTCCAGAATCAGACGTACTTGAACTCCAGCTTCTTGCCGATCGATCAGAGCATTAAGAATACTAGGTAATCGTAGTTCCTGAATTGCCACATCTATACTGGTTTTTGCCTGGTTGATGTTATCAATCAGGATGCGCTCCAAGTTATCGCCATAACGCAGAATATGTCGGTATGGATCTTTGTAGCTATTGGCTTCGTTATGGTTGCTGTAAACCTGAATTAATTTGTGTTGGGGTAAGGGGGGCACCTTAGTTTCGAGTTTTTCTTCGGAGCGAAAGAACAAAAAAAATGTACCCAAGGCGATCGCCAGACCGAACAAAGTCAGTAGGGAATAGGTAATCCAAGGATGTCTTCGGCGCTGACTTGATAACCTACGAATCATTCGTTATAGGGATAAAATAAATGGCAAACAAAAACCTTCTGAACTAGAATAACCCAGATCTGGTATGCTACGACCACTGCTTGTGGGATTGCTTACTCACCAGGCAAAGCAATCGATCAGAAACGCAAATTAAATTTTTAAAGCGTTTCCAGCCTCGGCAGCCTTTTGAATATGAGGCAGTTTATGAAAGTTTTACTCTTGTATCCTCTATTTCCTAAAAGCTTTTGGTCTTTCGAAAAGACTCTGGCATTACTCAATCGCAAAGCGATGTTGCCACCCCTAGGTTTGGTCACTGTTGCTGCCATATTGCCCCAAGAATGGGAGTTCAGACTAGTCGATCGCAATGTCAGTGAAGTCACCTCAGCGGATTGGGAATGGGCAGATCTGGCGATCTTGTCAGCCATGATCGTACAAAAAGAAGATTTGCTCTTGCAAATCCGAGAGGCAAAACGTCGTGGGAAACCAGTAGCAGTCGGTGGTCCCTACGCCACCGCCTTACCTCACGAAGTTACAGAAGTCGGGGCAGAATATCTAATTCTCGATGAAGGTGAGATCACCTTACCCTTATTTGTCGAGGCGATCGCCAGAGGAGAGACATCAGGTATTTTCCGTGCTAATGGAGTAAGACCAGATGTTACGAGCACTCCCATTCCTCGCTTCGATCTGCTGGATTTCGATGTCTATGCGGAAATGTCGGTGCAGTTTTCGCGGGGATGTCCTTTCCAATGTGAATTCTGCGATATTATCGTACTTTATGGCCGCAAACCTCGGACAAAAGATCCGGAGCAACTGCTCAAAGAACTCGATTATCTCTATGAATTGGGATGGCGACGCAGCATTTTTATGGTGGATGACAATTTCATCGGAAATAAGCGTAACGTCAAATTGTTTCTCAAATCACTCAAACCCTGGATGGTAGAACATCAGTATCCCTTTTCCTTTGCCACGGAAGCTTCGGTTGATTTAGCGCAGGATCGGGAATTGATGGACTCGATGGTGCAATGCAACTTTGGCTCGGTTTTCTTGGGCATTGAAACCCCTGATGAGGCCAGTTTAACTCTGACGCAGAAGCATCAAAATACCCGTGATTCCCTCAGTGACGCGGTAAATGCGATTACGAGATCGGGTTTGCGGGTAATGGCGGGTTTCATTATTGGTTTTGATGGCGAGCAGACAGGAGCAGGCGACCGAATCGTCCAGTTTGTCGAAAAGACTTCAATTCCTACGGCGCTATTTAGTATGCTGCAAGCACTACCTGACACAGCACTCTGGCATCGATTGGAGAGGGAAGGACGAATGCGCGAAAAGTCCGCTAACATCAATCAAACCACCTTAATGAACTTCGTCCCGACGCGTCCCCTAGAAGAGATTGCCTATGAATATTTAGATGCATTCGATCGACTGTACGATCCAGTCAAGTTTCTGGATCGCACCTATCGCCACTTCCGAATTTTAGGGGAAGCTACCTATCCCAACAAGGGCAAAGGCAGGAAGAAGCCGATTTATTTGATCGCAATTCGGGCATTACTCACAATCTGCTGGCGACAGGGTTGCCTGAGAGAAACCCGTTGGCAGTTTTGGCGCAATCTCTGGAATATGTGGCGCTACAATCCAGGTGGCATGAGTAGTTACTTGGCAGTATGCGCTCAAATTGAGCATTTCGCAGAGTATCGTCATATAGTCAGAAGGGAGATTGAGAAACAGGTATCGCAGTTTTTGGAAGGGGAAGCAAAGGTTAAGGCTAATGAGAAGGCGGTTGTATAGCTTAGGTATGAAGAATTGAAGAATTTCAAACTCATTTTTGCCAAGGTCCTGACAGAACGTTTTAGGATTAATTTTAGGTAAAGCTTTGATTAAGGAATGAATAAAGTTATCGATTTTATGCCATTCTTTCATTAAGGATGCTTTACATGTTCAATTCTTCTGTTGTAGGCTTCTATAGGTTTTCAACTACTTTCAGGTAAAAAATTATGTTGGTTAGAGGTGTTTTTCTGAATGCAAGCGATTGCAAAATAGTGGCGGCTGGTGAAACTATTTTTAAAAAGGGCGATCGCGGCGATGTCATGTACGGTGTGATCGAAGGCGAGGTGGAAATTGTGAATGAAGGTAAGACGATCGCAACGGTGGGAAAGGACGATGTCTTCGGTGAGATGGCTTTGATTGACAAGGCTGCCCGCAGTTCCTCAGCAATCGCAAAAACCGATTGTAAATTAGCAATCGTGAACGAACATCTCTTCCTGTTCTTAGTTCAAGAGACGCCAACATTTGCTTTGCAAGTTATGAGTGTAATGGCTGATAGAATTCGCCATCTCAACAAGATGATTGCGTAATTACCAAGCAAAATAACTGGATTTTGATGCCATAAAGCAGCTTCCCGCTCAGGGGCTGGTAGTGCAAAGCCTATGAAACTATGTTTTAAGCTATATTGCTAAGGTAGTTCTAAATTCCCAACAGTGACTGTAGCTTTGGCAAAATCCAAGGTCAAATCAGCATCTCAAGCACGTCCCATCTTCCCGTTTACAGCGATTGTAGGACAGGAAGAGATGAAGCTAGCGCTGTTACTGAATGCGATCGATCCCAAGATCGGTGGAGTTATGATTATGGGCGATCGCGGCACTGGCAAAACTACTGCGATTCGAGCGCTTGCCGATCTACTACCAGAGATTGAAGTTGTGGATGGAGATCCGTTCAATAGCCATCCCAAGGATGCAGATCTGCAAAGCGAGGAAGTGCGTCAAAAGATCCTTCAAGGTGAGTCGTTAGCGATCGCCAAACAACGGGTGATAATGGTAGATTTGCCCCTGGGAGCTACGGAAGATCGAGTTTGCGGCACCATCGACATCGAAAAAGCGCTATCAGAAGGGATAAAAGCATTCGAGCCAGGACTTTTAGCCAGAGCTAATCGTGGCATTCTCTACATTGACGAAGTCAACCTCCTTGACGATCATCTCGTTGATGTGCTGCTAGATGCAGCGGCTTCTGGCTGGAATACAGTTGAGCGGGAGGGCATCTCGATTCGTCACCCTGCCAGGTTTGTACTGGTAGGTTCGGGTAATCCTGAAGAAGGAGAATTGCGCCCGCAGTTACTCGATCGCTTTGGTATGCACGTCGAAATTCGTACAGTTAAAGAGCCAGATTTGAGAGTGCAAATCGTCGATCAGCGCACGGAATTTGACCATAATCCCCACAAGTTTATTAAGCACTACCAAGCCAAGCAACGCGCACTCCGGAGGCAAATTGTCAAAGCCCAAAAGCTGCTCAAGACAATTGCAATTCCCTACGATCTGCGCATGATGATTTCTCAGGTATGTGCTAATTTGAATGTTGATGGGATACGCGGTGATATTGTCGC
>JANMRU010000173.1:0-4979 GCA_031388585.1 Pseudanabaena sp. SOY_30_concoct_251
AAAAAACAGGGGCTTGATGTTCTTGAGGCTCTTACCAATATCTTTCTGGGTAATCCTATTTTTGTCTAGCTCTTTTTGACCTGAGTTGTAACTGGTATTGAGTTATAAGGCTAAAGTTCTTGATAGGAAAGATTTGTTCAATGTATCTTCCCAAACTTTGGATATTGTGACGGTTCGCGTCCAAAAGCTATACAAGCACTATGGCAAAACTGCTGCTGTGCAAGGCATCGACTTGGAAGTCAATCGAGGAGAATTGTTTGGACTAATTGGCCCTGATGGAGCTGGAAAGACAACGGCCTTTAATATTCTGGGTGGCGTGATGGAGGCAACGGCAGGAGAAGTGCGGATCTTGGGACTTCCTGCCAGAGATGCCCGCAACTATACCGGATATCTCACACAACAATTTTCGCTTTATCCAGATCTCAGTGTTGAAGAAAACATAAATTACAGCGCTGGACTGCGACTTGTACCTGAAAACCAGGTAGAGGTAAGACGCAATAAATATCTCAAGCAGATGCAATTGGATCGCTTTCGCGATCGCCTTGCGGGTCGGCTTTCGGGTGGTATGAAACAGAAACTTGCCCTCTGCTGTGCGCTGATTTCTGAACCGCAAGTTCTGTTGCTGGACGAGCCGACCACGGGCGTGGACACCATAGCTCGTCGCGAATTTTGGGATATTTTAGCAAGCTTAACCGAGCAGGGCATTACCGTCGTCGTTGCTACTCCCGATCTTGATGAAGCAGAACGGTGCGATCGCGTTGCCCTGATTTACGACGGGCAAATCCAGCAAATTGGTACGCCAGCAGAACTGAAAGCAGATCTGGGACTGCAACGGTTGACGCTCCGCACCCCTGAGTTAGTCAAAACCGAACGAGCCTTACTACCATTGGTGCAGGCTGGCGAGATTGCCGATGTATCGACGTTTGGCGATCGCATTGAAGTCCTGGTCAAAGATGCCCAACAGGGGGAAGTGCTGGTACGCGAACGCCTGATTCAGAATCTAGTGACCTGCGATCGCATTCAACCCGAAGCACCAACCCTAGAAAATGTCTTCACTACCCTGCTGCGTCGCAAGGGAGGAGTCCCCAAATTTATTCCGTTTCCCCGTTCGCAAAGCGTACCTTCAGAATCTAGTGCCAAGAGCCTGGAAATAATTCAAACTCCGAATAATTCAACCCAGAATCCTGGAATCGCGATCTCTGCCCGTCATCTCAACCGTATTTTTGGCAATTTCCATGCCGTCGTCGATCTGAACCTGGACATTCACTATGGTGAAGTTTACGGACTGCTGGGCGCGAATGGTGCGGGAAAAACTACCACGATCAAGATGCTGTGCGGACTATTACCAATCAGTTCGGGAAGGATGGCGATCGCCGGGGAAACGGGCGATCTGCGCAGTGCGGAACTGCGGCAGCGCATGGGCTACATGAGTCAAAAATTTACGCTCTACGATGACCTGACGATTCTAGAAAATTTGCAGTTTTACAGTGGGGTCTACGGTATTCCGCCCCGCCAGCAACGGGAAAAGATTCGCTGGGTGCTGTCGATTTGTGGGTTAGAAGGACAAGAACATCTGCTAACCCGACAACTACCAGGCGGATGGAAACAGAGGGTGGCGTTCGGTGCGTCGGTTATGCACGAGCCGGAGATTTTATTTCTGGATGAGCCGACTTCAGGTGTCGATGTCCTGGCACGACAGCAGTTTTGGCAGTTAATTAACGACTTCGCCCGCAATGGCACAGCCATTCTCGTCACCACGCACTACATGAACGAGGCGGAACAGTGCAACCGCATGTGCTTTATGGTGGCAGGTCGCAAAGTAGCGGAAGGTTCGGCCAGCGAGATCAAAGCAGCGCAACCGGGGCAGTTGTTCGAACTGCAAGTGGAGCAACTGCAAGAGAGTTACGATCGCCTGCGGCAACACCTGGAACCGTGGCGCGTATCGATTTTTGGCGATCGCCTCCACGTCGCGTTAGAAGATCCCGATCGGGAACTACCCCAAGTGCGATCGCTGCTGCAACAAGCGAATTTGCCCCTCTCCGATCCGCAATCCATTCCTTTCTCATTGGAGGATGCCTTTATTGGTGAAGTGCAACGCGCCGGAGGAGCACCGCCATGATCGTACGACGGATTCGCAATCAATTTTTCAAAGAGTTGCAACAGTTCCAACGCGATCGGCTAGGCGTTGCTCTGGCATTTATCCTGCCCGCGATCGCCCTACTGATTATTGGTTTTGCCATTCGCCTGGAGGCAAAAAATATTGCACTGGTGGTGCGCGATTTAGACCAAACTAGCCTCAGCCGCAGCTATATCGAACGGCTCTATGCCACCAATTTATTCGTGCCAGCAGAGTGGAAAGGCGTGCGCTTTCCCGATGCACTCGATCGCGGCACAGCTCAGGTACAGGTGACCATTCCCCCTGGTTTTGCCGCCGATGCGGATGCAGGAAGAACGGGGAACGTGCAGGTGGCGATCGATGGCAGCGATACAATCAACGCTCGTGTAATCGATTTAGCTGTAAAGGGAACTACGCTGTCTGTGCTGCAAGAACGGTTGGGAAAACTATCCGAGACATTGGGAGTTGTGGCACAGGTGCGACTGTGGTTCAATCCGGGACGGCAAGAATCCCTATTTATCGTGCCGGGCAGTTACGGCGTAATTCTCGCGATTTTCCCGCCGTTGCTGATTGCGATCGCCCTCGTCCGCGAAAAAGAACAGGGTACGATCCTGCAACTTTATGCTTCTAGCCTGAGTGCCTTTGAACTGCTCGTCGGTAAGTCTCTGGCATATATCGTCGTGGGACTGGGAGAAGCCTTGATTCTGTCTGCGATCGGTTTCTTATTATTTGGCGTTCGCTTTGTTGGCGATCCGATGCCATTGCTAATTGGCACACCTGTGTTTATGCTCGCTGGCGTGCAGTTGGGATTAATCATTGGCATTTTTACAACCACGCAAAGTTCTGCTGTGCAAGCGATCGGCACGATCAAAGTATTGACAGCTTTTCTGCTGGCAGGTTTTCTGTTTCCCCTCAACAGCGTTCCATTTCCCTTCTCTATTGCCTCCTATTTAGTGCCTGTGCGGTACTACATCGAACTGTGTCGCGATGCCTTTGTGCGGGGATCGGGTTGGTTTGGAACCTGGCATTTGCTTATTGCCATGCTGATTTTGGGTATTGCCGAGTTTGGGCTGGCCTGGTGGGGAATGCGCCGAATGCAATTGTCAAGTTAATTGAAAGGAGAATAAAAAACGCGATTTGTAAACATATCCAATTTCTGAATACCAATGCTGAATAATGCTGAATCGTCGTCTCTTAGCTCTTTTGATTAAAGAATCCACCGAACTGTTGCGAAATCGGCAATTGGTGATTTTCCTGACAATTTCACCAATCATTTCCATGGTGATTTTCGGCTATGTCCTGAATTCCAACGTCACACATCTACGGCTGGGTATTCTGGATCAAAATCAGGTCGCCATCAGCCGAGAACTTGTCGATGCCTTTACTGCCAATCATGTGTTTCTCGCCAATCGCTATACCAATAGCCAGCAAGATTTAACTCAACAGATCGAACGCGGGCAAGTCGATGCGGGATTGATTGTTCCCTCCACTTTCAGTCGCGATCTATTGCAAACGGGCAAATCGGAAGTTGCGGTAGCGATCGATGGCATCAATGCCTACAGTTCCGGACTGGCTAAGGGATATGTTGCTCAGATCGCCACGCAATTCAACCTCAATCTACTGAAACAAAACCAACCCTTATCTACAGGGCTGGAAATTCCCGTGCAGTCACAAATCACCTTCCGTTACAATCCCGGCACGCTCGATAGCTGGTTCTTCGTCCCCGGTGTGATTGGCACCATCATCACCCTCAGTGCTATCCTGGCAGCCGCTGTAGAAGCAGTTCGGGAAAAGGATCAGGGTACATTAGAGCAACTGCTGATGACACCCATGGCTTCCACAGCAATTCTGATTTCCAAAATTGTACCCATTTCGGGTTTGCTGACAGGAACGTTGCTGATGTGCTTTGCCGTTGCCTATTGGGTGTTTCAACTGCCCTTTCGCGGCAATCTATTGCTGTTGTTGATTTTCTCGATTCTCTACATCCAAATTGGCGTTGCGATCGGGCTGGCTATTTCCACATTTTCCAAAAACAAATTACAAACAATTCTGGTTGGCATCTTCTTAAATATCCCGATCATATTATTAGGTGGTGCCGTCACGGCAGTTAACAGTATGCCACTTCTATTTCGTTGGATCGCCCAAATTAATCCCCTCTATCATTATCTAGTGATTCTGCGAGGTATTCTGCTCAAGGGCACCGGGCTAGAGGTCTGGTGGTTGCACGCTGTGGCAATGATTCTATTCGCGACCGCCACACTTTTAGTGAGTGCTAATCGTTACCGCAATCAGCTTAGTTGAAAGCCTATTGATGTGCTGTCGATGTTCTCTGAAATAGATTTAATTTTAACGAGGATAGTGTGATGACTCAATTAACGAATTCTGATAAACCCTCAACCTTACTGCAACCGTCTGAGACAGATGGTTCAGTTCCACCCCCTGTACCCCAAAAAACCTCTCATCGTTGGGTGTGGCTTGTGGCAGGTACTGTGGCGATCGCTGGAATTGGAGTTGGCATTTGGTATAGCTTCTTCCGTCCTAAAAATGAGAATATGGTGCAATTTAGCGGGCGGATTGAAGGCTATGAAACGGATGTCAGTACAAAAGGAGCGGGTCGAGTAAAAGAGGTAACCGTGCGGGAAGGCATTGCCGTGATTAAAGGGCAATTGCTCGTGCGACTGGATGATGAAGAAATTCGAGCCGAACTTGCCGCCGCAACCGCACAGGTGGAAGCGGCAAAACAACGGGAAGCTGCTGCCAGATTACAAATATCGGTACTGGAAAGTCAGGGGGTTGATGCCAATGATTAATCCCAACTGCACGCCAGCGAGCATAAACACAGGTGTGCCAATTAGCAATGGCA
>JANMRU010000208.1:0-1663 GCA_031388585.1 Pseudanabaena sp. SOY_30_concoct_251
TTTGACTGCAGTTTGCACCATCATATTCGCACAACCAATCATTTGGAGCGTTTATTCCGCGAGTTTCGTACCAAATCCGATGAAATTGGTGCCTTCCCTCACGAAACCAGTTGCTTAACCGTATTCTTCTTGGTGATTGAGTGCGATCATGCTAAACATGACCGTAAATCTGTGGCGAATAATTCATGACACTAACCGAGGTGGATTGAGAACACAAGGCAAAACTCGTTCCCAAGCAGATATGCTAATCGCAGCAACGGCTCAGATTCACCAGCTTACTCTCGTAACGCGCAATACTCGCGATTTTGAAGATTGTCAGATTCCTGTCTTTAATCCATTTACCGAATCACGAGCGTAATTGCCGCTCCTGTAGAGCGATCGCCCATTAGGATTGTTTGGTTCAGAGATAGCGAGGCGATCGTTGGAAAGAAGGAGGACGATCGCAATTGGGGAGAAGAGAGCAGCGATCGCCTCTATCTGAAAACTTACACCCCTGCGGCAAAAACCTGCTCCGCCGTCAAATTCAACTCTGGAAAGGCTAAAGAAATAATGCGATCATTGCCACGAAACTGTTGCATCTGGTACTCCCCATCCACTAACTGATAGACCGAAAACGTAGGTGCTTTCGGTGAGCCAATATAGCGTCTGCCGCCCAATCCCAGATAATCAACAATCCAATATTCCAGGATACCCAATGCCTCATAGTCAATGAACTTATGACCATAGTCGTCTCGCCAATTCGAGCTGACAACTTCAATGACAACCCGTATCGATTTTCCCTGAGTAATCGTAGAACGCTTTTTCCATAAAGGTTCCTCATTCAACGCAAACCGATCTAAGACAATCACATCAGGGCTATAGCCCGACTTATCAGTATCTATGGGTTTGATGATCGCCTGGCGAGGAATGATATAAGGCAGAGACAATCGGTCAATTTCAACCCCTAGCTTGACCCCCAGAAACCCTCCAACTTGCTCGTGAGTTCCTGTTGGTTGCATTTCAATCACCACGCCATTCCATAGTTCATAGCGACCGTAGCCATCCGGATACCAGTCCAGAAACTCGTCTAGGGTCATCAGTTGAGGAACCGCTTGAACCATTGCACTTACGCTTTTGATGTTTGTGTCACCCTTAAGTATAGTTTAGCGGATGAGCGATCGCAGGAAAAAAGGAGGCGATCGTCGAGAGAAGGGGCGATCGTATTTGTTTGAGGTAGCAAGGGGCGATCGGTAAAAGCAAGGGGCGATCGCCTGCTACAATCGAAAGCTCTTATTCATTGCAATCTCTCTACTGAAATGAGCGATCGTGAACCTGAAGTCCCGGCACTTCCCAATCGCTGGCAAGAAATCCAAGCAGATGAAATCTACTGCTCTGCCGAAGGTCGTTTTGTCTCATTTAGCCCCACCCAAGTTCAGCTCGGTATCCTGTATGATACGCTTGGCAAACACCTCAGAGCAATTAACAAAGGACTCGTGCCACCAAAAGGCAATAGTGGACTTGTGCCCTCTGAAGAATTAGCTTTCGACCTCAAATCTAAAATTCTTGGCAAAGGCGGCGACCGACGATTTCATGGCAAAATAGTAGAGGGCATTCTCCAGTTCCCAGGTAAAATGACCACACATTAATGGGGGTAAGTTCTGTGACTAGCACACTTAAAGAACAT